>CAXUNA010000003.1:40529-41450 GCA_964252095.1 uncultured Jatrophihabitans sp.
CGCATCAACGCCCCGCCACCAGCAAGCTGTACGCGGGCTGACGCGCGGTTCTTGGCCGACCCGGCATCCCGCCCGCACCACCCACCAGCAGCCGCCCGATCGGCGGCCCTACGAAGGAGCACCACATGACCCACCCCAACGACCTGCAGGCTGTCATGGGCGGCACCGCCGTCGACCCCGACGGTGACAAGATCGGCAAGATCGGCCAGATCTACCTCGACGATCAGACCGGCCAGCCCGTCTGGGTCACCATCCACACCGGCATGTTCGGCGGCAAGGAGTCGTTCGCGCCGGTCTACGGCTCGAGCACCGAGGGCGACACCCTGCGCCTCGCCGTGCCCAAGGCAATGGTGAAGGACGCTCCCACCGTCGACGCCGACGGCCATCTCGAAGACGACGAGAACGACGCGTTGTACGACTACTACAACGGCTACCTGGGCCAGCAGTCCACGCCGCCCCCGGCCGGCGACAGTCAGTACGCCGGCGACACCCGCGAGGACCTTGCCGGCCGCGAGGGCATCGTCGGACAGGACACCTCCGGGCCGACCACGGACGACGCCATGACCCGTTCGGAGGAGCGGCTGCACGTCGGCACCGAGCAGGTCCAGGCCGGCCGCGCGAAGCTGCGCAAGTACATCGTCGAGGAGAACGTCTCCACCACCGTGCCCGTCAGCCACGAGGAGGTCCGCGTGGTCCGCGAGCCGATCACCGACGCGAACGTGGGCAACGCCATGGCCGGGTCGGATCTCTCGGAGGAGGAGCACGAGGTGACGCTGCACGCCGAGCGTCCGGTCGTGTCGAAGGAGACCGTGCCGGTCGAGCGGGTCCGGCTCGACACCGAGACCGTCACCGAGCAGGCCGAGGTGAACGAGACGGTCCGCAAGGAGCAGATCGACCAGGTGCAGGTCGACGGTGACGCCC
>CAXUNA010000003.1:41460-42257 GCA_964252095.1 uncultured Jatrophihabitans sp.
GCGGGTTGCTGGGGGGTTGGCCGGCCCCACCTCCCCCCGCATCCCCGGCACTCCCCCCGCACACCTATTTCTGAGCACGAAGGAGGCACGCCGTGAACATCGACAAGAACCAGATCCTGCAACTGCTGCACAGCCAAGGCCAGTCCGGTCAAGCCACCCAGGCCGACCAGGAACTCCCCGACCAGATCGACACCGACAACGACGAGCACAAGAACCTGCTGCAGAAATTCGGCCTCAACCCCGCGGACCTGATCAGCAAGTTCACCGGCGGCAGCGGTGGCGAGGGCGGCGGTCTCGGCGGCGCGATCGGCAAGCTGCTCTGATGCTCGGCCTCATCGTCAGTCTCATCGTCATCGGGTTGATCGCCGGCGCCATCGCCCGGCTGGTCGTGCCCGGCAAGCAGGACCTGTCCATCCCCATGACGATTCTGCTCGGGATCGTCGGGTCGTTCGTCGGCGGGTTCCTCGGCTACCTGCTCTTCCACAAGGACGGCCAAGAGGGGTTCTTCCAACCATCTGGGATCATCGGGTCGGTCATCGGCGCGATCATCGTGCTGCTGCTGTGGCTGAAATTCGGCCCCAAGCGCCGTTCGCTGTCCGGACGCTGACCCCTGATGTCGCCCGGTCAGACGTGACAGCTATTTGGGTCGTGGCCATCGAGTACGCCGGCCCCGACCTGGAACCGTTGCACCCGGCATCACGGCGGCCGGTGCTCGAGCACGCCTACGACCTCGACACCGGCTGCCTCGCCCACGGTGACGACCGGCTGCGGGTGGGGTTCCCACGCCCCCCCCGCGG
>CAXUNA010000004.1:0-1777 GCA_964252095.1 uncultured Jatrophihabitans sp.
CACCGCGAGGGCGGCGACGACCGCCAGCGGGAGCGCCGCCCGAGCCGTGGCTCGGCCGCGGCGCGCGGAGGGGTGAGGGAGCATCGTTCCTCTTCCTTGAGGGGTGGAGGTGCGCCGGCGCTGGGTCGGCGGCCGGGCGGGCGCGGTGTCTGCACGCCGGCTCGGACGCTAAGGCGATGCTTATCTGCTGTCAATGGGCAGATGAAGGCCGTGACACGACTGATTTCCGCCGTTGTGCGGCCGAAAGCACGGTCCCCGGCTGATCACCGGGCCGACAGCGCTGTCACGACGTACAGTCCCGCCCCATGACCGTGCGGGCCGACCCACTCCGGCGACGGGGCACCCGCGAGGAACTGTTCGACCTGATCCGCGAGCACGGCCAGCTCACGCGCCCCGGACTCGCGGCGCTCACCGGCATCCCCCGGTCGACCATCAACCAGTCCCTCGAGCAGCTGTTCCGTGAGGGCCGCATCGTCGAGGTGGACTCGGAGGCCAAGCAGCCCGGTTCCGGCCGTGGACGCCCGGCGACGGTGGTCCGTGCCGTGTCGCCCGGCGCGGCGGTGGCCGCGGTCGACTTCGGCCACCGGCACGTCACCGTCGCGATCGGCGACTCGCTCGGGGACCCGATCGGGATCGACGGCATCGACCTCGACGTCGACCTGCAGGCCGACGAGGCGCTCGACGTCGCCGCCGGTCTGCTCGCCCGCCTGCGTACCGAGCACGCGGTGCACGAACTCGCCGCGGTGGTCGCCGGCATCCCCGGTCCGCTCGACATCCGGACCGGCCGGGTGTGCTCCCCCACCATCCTGTCCGGGTGGGTGGGGCTCGCCCCGTCGGCCGAACTCGAGGCCCGGATCGGCACACCGGTCCACGTCGAGAACGACGCCCTGCTCGGCGCCCACGGTGAGCTGCTCCGCGGCGCCGGCCGCGGCTACCAGGACTTCCTCTACGTCAAGGCGTCCCACGGCATCGGCGCCGGCATCGTCATCGGCGGCCAGCCCTACCGTGGCGGCACCGGCCTGGCCGGCGAGATCGGGCACACCCTGCTCCCCGGCCACAGCGAGCTGTGCCGGTGCGGCAACCGCGGGTGCCTCGAGGCGGTCGTGTCGGTGCCCAGCGTCCGCGCTCAGATCGCGCACACCCGGCCCGGTACGGACCCCGATGCCCTCGACCTCGCCGCGCTGGGCGACGACCCGATCGCCACCCGCATCCTCAACACCGCCGGACGCACCCTCGGTCACGCCCTCGCCGACCTCGCCAACCTGCTCAACCCCACCGCGATCGTCATCGGCGGGGAGCTGGGCAGCACCGACGGTCCGCTCGTCGACGGCGTCCGCGACTCGATCCGGTTGCACGCCCAGCCCGCCACCGCCTTGGCGATCGACGTCCTCCCCGCCGCCCTCGGCAACCGGGCCGAGCTCACCGGCGCGCTCCAGCTGGCCGCGCTGCACGCCGCGCGCTGACCGGGCCCGCGCCGGCAGGCTTGCTCCGTCGACACACACCGCCGTCGTGCCGCGGTGTGGCTGCTCGATGGCCGCGGAGGCTGCCGATCGGGCCGATATCGTGCGACGGTGCGTGTCGTGCTGGCCGAGGACCTCGCCCTGCTCCGTGACGGGGTCAGCCGGTTGCTCGAGGCGAACGGCTTCGAGGTCGTGGAGGCGGTCGAGCAGGGGCCGCGGCTGCTGCGGGCACTGCTCGAGCACCGGCCCGACGTCGCCGTGGTCGACGTCCGGTTGCCGCCGACGTTCACCGACGAGGGGCTGCGGGCGGCGCTCGC
>CAXUNA010000004.1:1787-38906 GCA_964252095.1 uncultured Jatrophihabitans sp.
GTGCCCCCCGCCTTTCCCCTGGGTGGGGGGGGGGGGGGGGCTCCCCGCCCGCGCGGAGATCCCCGGGCTGCCCGTGCTGGTCCTGTCGCAGTACGTCGAGCCGCTGTACGCCCGCGAGTTGCTGGCCGACGGTTCCGGCGGCGTGGGCTACCTGCTCAAGCACCGGGTCTTCGACCTGACGCAGTTCATCGGCGCGGTGCGGCAGGTGGCGCACGGCGGCACCGCGATGGATCCCGAGGTGGTCGCCCAGCTGCTGTCCCGGCACGGCGCGGACCGGCCGATCGCCACCCTGACCCCCCGCGAGCGGGAGGTGGTGGCGTTGATGGCCGAGGGCCGTTCGAACGCCGCGATCGCCGGCGCCCTGCACGTCACCGAGAAGGCGATCAGCAAGCACACCAACTCGATCTTCGGTCGGCTCGGCCTCGCTCAGTCCGAGGACGACAACCGCCGGGTCCTCGCCGTGCTGGCGTACCTGCGGGCCTGACCGACGCCGCTCGGGCCCGACCGTCGCCGGCCGGGCCCGTGCGTGGCGATCAGGCGCCGGTGCCGACCAGTTCGCGGGGTGCCGGACCCACCGCGGGCGGCGGATTCCCCCGTCCCGGCCAGCGGATCCGGTCCCCGAGCAGCACGAGCAGGGACGGCAGCACCACCGCACGGACCAGGACCGCGTCCACGAGCACCGCGGCGGCGAGGCCCACACCGAGCTGCTTCATCTCGAGCAGGTGCAGCGAGGCGAAGATCGCGAACACCGACACCATGACGACGGCGGCCGCGGTGACCGTCCCGGCGGACCGCCCCACGCCGACCCGCACCGCCTCGCGCACCGACAACCCCCGCGCGGTCGCCTCGCGGATGCTGTTGACGACGAAGACGTGGTAGTCCATCGACAACCCGAACAGCACCGTGAAGGTGAACAGCGGGATCCAGTTGATCAGCCGACCGCTGGACTCGTAGCCGAGCAGGCCGTCGGCCCAGTGGTGCTGGAACACCAGGGTCAGCATCCCGAACGCCGCACCGGCCGAGAGCAGGTTCATCCCGGCCGTGCAGAGCGCCAGCAGCACCGACCTGAACACGAACGCCGTGAAGAACACCGTCAACGTCACCACCACGGCGATCACCCACGGCAGCCGACTGCTCAGCTGGTGGTTGGCGTCGACGTCGGCCGCGGTCTCGCCACCGACCGCGAACCGGGCGCCGGCGACACCGTCCACCGCGGCGGGTAGGAGGGTCGTGCGCAGCTCGGAGACACCGCCGCGCGCTGCTGCGGATTCCGCATCGGACGGCATCACGAGCTGCAGGTACTGCGTGGCGCCGTCCGGTGACGCCGTCAGCACCGGTGGGCCGTCTACGACGAAGTGACCGTCCCTGCGGACCCGGTCGGCGAGCGCGAGCAGGGCGCGGTGCACCTCGGGCCCGGTGTCGGCCGACGAGCGCACGACCACGTCGGCGGTGGAGTTGGTCTCGGGGAACGCGGTGGTCAGCCGGTCGAGCGTGTGTTTCGCGGGCAGCGAGTTCGGCAGCGACTCCACGCTGCCGGACATCAGCTGCATCCCCCACGCCGGCAACGCGAGCAGGACGAGGACGCCGGCCGAGACCAGGAAGGTCCGACCCGGGTGGTCGAGCGAGGGCCGCAGCACCCGCGACCACGTCCTGGACCCGCCGCCGTCGCGCGCGGTCAGCCGCCACAGCAACGGCACCCGCGGCCGGTCGATCGTGCGACCGAGACCGACCAGCAGGGCCGGCAGCACCGTCAGCGACCCGAGTACGGCGACCGCGACGACGATGACCGACCCGGTGGCGAGCGACGCGAAGACGATGTTGCCGCTGACGTACAGGCCGAGCATCGCGATCACCACGGCCACGCCCGAGACCAGCACGCTGTGCCCCGAGGTCTCCGCGGCGATCTCGACCGCGTCCAGCGTGCTGCGCCCGGCCCGTCGTTCGGCCCGGGCCCGCTTGACGTAGAACAACGAGTAGTCGACGCCCACGGCCATGCCCATGAGCAGGATGACGCTCGACGTCGAGCCGGAGTCCGGGACGACGTGCGAGGCCAGGGCGGACAACCCGGTCGCGGCACCGACCGCCGAGAGCGCGAGCAGCACCGGCACGCCGGCCGCCACGATCGCGCCGAACACGACCAGCAGGATCACCACCGTCACCGGCAGGCTGATCCCCGCCGCCGAGCTCAGGTCGTCGGCCACCAGGTCGTCGACGGCGGCGTTCACCGAGGCCGAGCCGGCTTCCTCGATCCGCAGCGTCGGGTTCGCGCGCTGCACGGCCGCCGTTGCATCCAGCAACGGTCGCACGACCACGTCCGCATCGTCCGCGCGTTGCCGCAGGACGATCTGCACGGTGACGGCCGTCCGGTCCGGGGACGTGATGGGAGCCGATACCCGCGCGACCTGCGGCAGCGGCGTCATCCGCGCCGCCACCTGCGCCGCCGCCGTCGCGGCCGCCGCCGGGCCGAGGGCACCGTCCCGCGCGGTGATCAGCACGTTCTCGGTGGCCGGTGCGGTGAGGTGGGCGTCGTGCAGCCAGCGCATCGCCTGCCCGGACTGGCCCGTGGAGGTGTCGAGTTCGGTGGCCTCCTGCAGGCCGGCGAGTTGGCCGGCGAGCACGCAACCGGCGACGAACACCAGCCACAGGGCGATGGCACGCCACCGGTGGGTGGCGCTCCACCGGGCGAGGCGGACGGCGACGGCGCGGCGGGCGGCCGAGGGAGGTTCGGGGTTCACGTCTGCTCCTGACGGGTCGGGGTGACGTGTCGAGCCTCGCGGCGCCCGGGCGACGGCACAGGAGAGTTGCGTCGCCGACGAGGGTGGACTTTCCTCCACCCCGCCGCCCCTCGCCGTCCGCCACGATGGGCGGGTGAGTGTCGACCTCGTGCGCCGTGTGCGCCTGCTGGCGTGGGCGGGAGCCGCGCTGGCGCTGTCCGCGGTGAGCACGGTGCTCGCGGTGCTGACCCTGACCGCGATCCCGCTGTTCGGGGTGTGGATCGGCATCCCGCTGCTGCTCGGGACGGTCTGGGTGACGCGCCGGGTCCTCGGGCTGCACCGTCGGGTCTACGCGGCGCTGTTCGGGTACCGGCTGCCCGCGCCCTACCTCGTGCCGGACCGCCCCGGCGTGGTGCCCCTGCTGCGCACGACCCTGCGTGACCCCGCCACCTGGCGCGACCTCGGTTGGCTGCTGCTGGACTCCACCGTCGGGTTGACCCTGGCGATCCTCGGCGTGGTCGAGGGAATTCTCGATCTGCTCCTGTGGTTCCTGCCCGCCGGCCTCTCCTTGCGGCTGGCCGCCTGGCTCGCGGCGCTGCTGCTCGGGCCGACGGAGGCCAGTCGGCTCGCGGTCCGCGTGGGTCAGCTCGGACGGTCCCGCACGGAGACCGTCGACACCCAGGCGGCGGAACTGCGCCGGATCGAACGCGACCTGCACGACGGCGCCCAGGCCCGGCTCATCTCCGTGGGGTTGAACCTGGCCCTGGCCGAGGCGCAGTTCGACACCGACCCCGCGACCGCCCGGGCCCTGATGATCGAGGCGCGGACGGCGAGCGTCACCGCCCTCACGGAGCTCAGCAACCTGGTGCGCGGCATCCACCCACCGGTGCTCGCCGACCGCGGTCTGGCCGGGGCGGTCGAGGCGCTCGCCGTCACCCTGCCGCGCGGAGTCGAGGCGACCGTCGAGGTGACGGCACGCTTCCCGGCGGCGGTCGAGTCGGCGGCCTACTTCGCCGCCTCGGAAGTACTGACCAACGCGGTCAAACACAGCGGCGCACAACGGATCGGCGTGCGGGTGGCGTACGAGCAGGGCCACCTGCGGATCGTGGTGGACGACGACGGCCACGGGGGCGCCGACGCCGACCGTGGCAGCGGACTGCACGGTGTCCAGCGCCGGCTCGGCGCGTTCGACGGCTCGCTCACGGTCGACAGCCCACCCGGCGGACCGACCCGGGTGACGATGACGTTGCCGTGTGCAGCGGTTTCGCCGGGAGCAGTCGCGCTCTGACCGGGGGTGACCGCGTCCGCGGCCGAGGTGGTGGCGTCACCGCGTCGTGCCGAGCGGAACCGTCGTGGAGCAACCGGGTCGGGTGACGCGGGCTGACGGCGTGCCTCGCAGCGAGCGGGCGGCGGCCCGGGCGAGCAGGTCGGTGTGCCGCCAGTGGGTGGTGGCCCGGCCGTGGTGCGGCGCGGCCGGAACGAGCGGCGACCGGACAGGATGACGACGCACACCACCGCACACGACAGGGCCGCAGCCGTCACGAACCGGGGTTCGAGGTCGTTTCCGGAACGGTGGTGACGTCCGGTCGGCCCTGCGATGTCAGGTCGGGACGGCCCACCGACGGGTGGCGTAGCGCGCATCGCAACTGACGAGCGACACCGGGGTGTGCGGTGTGGTCGTCGCCGGCAGGGCACCGAGGCACAGACTCGAGGCCGGTTGCAGGAGTGTGCCGTCGGCACGCTGCGTCCACCGTTGCCCCTTGGAGCCGTCGCACCCGGCCAGGGCGACGCCGCCGCCCTTGACCGCGGCGAGGGGTTGCAGGCACCGGCCGGCCGAGGCCAACGACCCGTCCGCGGTGACCACCCACTGCTGGTGGCTCGTGGTGGTGCAGGCGGCGAGGACCGCGCCGTCGTCCGCCGTCGTCGTCAGGCACGGTCCGGTCGCCGACGTGATCGTCCCGTGGGGCGCGGGCCGGGTGATGACCACGTCCCGCACGGTGTGGACGTCGGTCGACCCCCCGGTGCCCGCCGTGAACGCCAGGTAGGCGCGCGGTGGCACGGTCACCGAACCGGTCAGGCTGGTCCGGCCGTCGACCAGAACGGTGAGCGCGCCCGCGGCGACCGAGACGTCGACGGTGTGGGTGCCCTGCGTGAGCGGCGTCGGCAGGTTGCGTTGGGCGACGTAGGTGACCTGGTCGGTCGCGGTGTCCGAGCCGGAGCGGCCGATGCCGACGAAGTTCGCCGACACGTCACCGCCGTTCTGGTACGTGTCGAGCGTGACGGCCACGCCGTCGAGTCCCGCGAAGCCCAGCGATCCCCCCGTGTTGCCCAACGAGGTCGGCGACGAGGACCCCGCGTCGAGCAGGGCGAACGCCAGGCCGTCGGCCCCGCTGCCGCCGCTGATCTGCGCCGTGAACGTGACGTGCAGCTTGCTGGTGTTCCACGCGATCGGCGAGACCGCGGAGCCCGCGGCGTTGCCGACCGCGGGGGTCAGCACCGTGTCGCCGCGGCTCTGCGCCGCGACGCCGTTGAACGTCCAGCCACCTGCGGCCGGCCCCGGCACGGGCAGCGGCGGCCGCGTGGCGGTGCCGGTCACGGTGACGGTCTGCGCGCCCTGGCCGTCGTCGGAGGTGATGATGTAGCCACCGCTGAAGCTCCCGAGGCTCGTCGGGGTGAAGGCGACCACCTGGGTGATCGAGTCACCGGGGGCGAGTTGTTGGCCTTCGGACACGGGGTCGGCGGTGATGAACGGCGCGGCCGGCGGTGCGGCCTTGGAGATCGTCAGCGTCAGGTTGCCGGTGTTCCTCAGGGTGAACGACTTGCTCCGCGAGGACCCGATCGCGACCTGGCCGAAGGCCAGCGAGGTCGGCGCGATGGTGAGGTGCGAGGCGCCCGAGACGCCGGTGCCGCTCAGCGGGACGGTCACGGAACCCTGGTCCGACGCGACCGTGAACGAGCTGCTCGCGTCGCCGGTGTGCTGCGGCGCGAAGGTGACCGGCACGGACACCGAGGCACCCGGCGCCAGCACCGTCCCCGCGGCGGGCAGGCCGGTGGAGGCGAAGTCACCGCCGGCAGCGGTCGCGCCGGTGATCGTCTCGGCGACGTTGCCGGTGTTGGCGATCCGCGCGTTGAGCGTCGCCCGGCCGCCGACCGGGACGTCGCCGAACGCGAGGCTCGCCGGTGACGCGCCGAGGCCCGGTTGCACGCCGGACCCGTGCAGGTCGAAGGCGAACTCACCCTGCTTGGTCGTGAACGTGAGGGCCGTGGACGCGGCACCCGGCGCGTTCGGGGAGAACGTCACCGGAACGGCGAGCTGTTGCCCCGTGACGAGCTTGACCGGCAGGGTCGGTGGCGTCGCACCGAACGGGGCGGACGTGGTGATCGCCGTGACGGTCACCGAGGTCGTGGCGGTGACGGTCGCCGTCGCGTGCCCGGTCGTTCCCACCGGCACCGCACCGAAGTCGGTGGACGTCCCGGTGACGGCACCGGCGGAAGGTCGGCCGAAGCCGAAGAGCTTGCCGTCGCGGCTGCCCACGTAGACCCGACCCCCGGAGGTCGCCGCGACCTGGAACTTCGACGCGTTGCCGATCGGTGCGCTGAAGCGCAAGCGCAGCACGCCGTCGGTCGGCACGGCGTCGTAGGCGCGCAGCTGCCCGCCCGCGCCGTTCGACCCGGTGGAGTAGACCGACCACACCAGGGCGGAACCCGCGTCGGTGCCGACCGAGGTGACGACCGGCGAGCCGGAGGTGTAGCCCCACGTCGCCGCCGAGGTGCCGACGGAGGTCAACGCGGGTCGGCCGTCTCCCGTCGCGCCCACGGCGAACGCCCGGAGCGGCCCGCCGTTCTCGACGGTGTAGACGTAGCCCGTGTCGCCACCCCAGAAGGCCGGGTGGCCCCACACCCCGTTGAAGGGTCCGGCCGTCTGCAGGACGTCGTCGGCGCCGCCCGGTCCCTGTCCCGTCCCGCCGAGGTGGTCGCGGTCGAGGAGGAAGACCCGGCCGTCCTTCCCGACCTCGACGAGCAGGTGCGGGTGCGCGGTGGTCCCGTAGCCGTCGGGGATCGCGAGCGGTCCACCCGAACCGAAGTCGGTGTCGTCACGGTCGAGGTTGGTGTTGTCCGTCGGGCTGAAGAAGTCCGCCGCCAACAGGTTGCCGTCGGCTCCGACCTGCAGCCGGATGACGGATTCGGCGAGGGTCGACGGCGGCGACGAACCCGGTCCCGGCGCGGGTGAGACGCCGTTGCCGGTCGCCACGATGATCCGCCCGTCGCCGTCGGACACCAGACCTCCGCCCGACTGCCAGATCCCGGCCAGGGCGTTCGACGACCCGGCCTCGGTCGACCACATCGTGGTCAGGCCGCCGTGCGCCGCGTCGACCCCGACGATGTAACCCACGTACGGGCCGTAGTCGCAGTGGCTCGCGAAACCCGCGTAGACCACGCCGTTCAGCAGCAACAGGCCTGGTCGCTGCATGGCGGTGAACGGGTTGAACGGGTTGGCCGGATCGTTGCTGGGTGCACCGGTGATGGTGGTCGGGAAACCCGCGCGCTCGACGCCGGTGGTGATGTCGACCGCGTGCATGTACCAGTGCGGGTGTTGCTGGTCCGGGCCGTCGTCGACCTTGGCCGTGAAGTACGCGGTGCGCGTGGAGGCGTCGTACACCGGGGTAGCCGTGACACCGACGTTCGGGACCAGGTCACCGCAGCCGATCGCGCCGGCGGGCCAGGCCGGGCCGACGTTGCGGGTCCACCGCACGGCGCCGCTCACCGGGTCCAGCCCGTACACCTCGTCGTTCTCGGTCGCGGCGAGCAGCGTGCCGGCGGCGACGATAGGCTGGGCGTAGATCTGACCGTCGAGGGGGGTGGCGAACAACCGCCCGAAGTCGGGCCCCGGCCACCGTGGCGGGCGACAGGTTCGGTTCCGCGCGGTCCCACCCGGTGCGCAACGCGTCCTGCGAGACCGTCGTGACATCGGCGCGGGCCGTGCCCGCACGGACGAAGCCACCGGACAGGAGTGCGGCGGCGGTCGCGGCGACCGCCACGAACGCGGCCAGCCGGCGGGGGTGGGACGGGCGGAAGGCCTCGGTCATGGCAACACCTGTCGTGGAGGAGCGGCAGAGCCGGTTCGCAGGACGTGCGGGTGGACGCCGCGCTCGGAGCGCCCGGCGAGACATCCCACACCCGCTGCTGAGCGGGGATTCGTGGATCGGCGGCGATCCTGCCACAGGATCGGCCCCGTGACCCCGGTCCGACCCCGATGGCGGGATTCGGGTCTCGCGACCGCCGCCGACTCCGGGCTGCCTCACGGTGTCCGGGGCTCCGGCCGGACTCCCCTGCGCGTCGGCGCAGGCGGCGCGCGACGGGTGACGCGAGGTCGGCGAGACGTGATCGATGCCCTGGGCAACGTTCTCGCGGTCACGACGACCGCCACGTGCGGGTCAGGCCACCGCTGAGGGGATCCGGTTCCGGTGCCGTGTGGTCCCGACCCGCGCCAGCAGTACCTCGTTGAGTTCGTCGACGCCGGCGGGGAGAAGTGCCTCCAGCGTGGCGGCTTCGGCGGCGTCGAACGGTGGCGGCCAGACCTGCCCGGCGACCGGCAGCGACGGCTCAGGCAGGCTTCGCATGCTCACCGGTCCAGCGTGTCAGCTCGCTTCCCGGGACAGCAACCGGGAATGTGAAGACGACGTAGGCCGCGGCGGGCAGCCCCACTGAAACGGTGTGTCGCCGGGATCGCCCACGGCACCGGTCAGGATGGGCCGGCAGTCGTCGCGGTCAGTCGTAGATGTCGGTGGCCTGCGCGTGTCCGATCAGGGCGTCTTCGGCGCGGACGTTGTCGAGCTGCACGACGCGGGTGGGGAGCACGCTCGCGTACAACCAGTCGGTGGCGACGCGGATCTTCGCGGAGGTCGTCGGGAGTGCGTAGAGGTGGTAACCCCGTGCGACGATCTTGGCGATGGGGCCGGTCAGCGGTATGCCCAGGGGGCGGGCGACCGCCGCGCTGCCGCCGAAGTCGGCGACCAGGCCGAGATCGCGGTGGCGGTACGGCACGGCTGAACCGACGCCGAGGCTGGCGGCGACGTTGCGGGCGAGCGTGACACCCTGCCGTTGCGCGTGCTGGGCCGTCGGTGCGGTGAGGGGTTTCTCCTGTCCCGGAACGGGATGCAGCGTGCTGTCGGGGACGGCGGCGGCGTCGCCCGCGGCCCAGACGTCGGCGACTCCCGGCACGACGAGGTCCGTGCCGACGACCAGCCGGCCGTGGCTGGTCGGCAGGCCCAGCTGGGCGATCAGCGGGCTCGGTGCCACCCCGGCGGACCAGACCAGCGTGCGGGTGGGGACGGTGGTGCCGTCGGAGAGCGTCACCGACGTCGAGGTGACCTCGGTGACGGTGGTCTCCAGCCGGACCTCCACCCCGCGGCGGCCGAGCACCTCGAGGGCGGAACGGCCCAGGGCCGGTCCGAGTTCGGGCAGCACCTGCGGGGCGATGTCGACGAGCACCCAGCGGACGTCGTCGGGGTCGATCGAGGTCCACCGTTCGGCGATGCCGCGCAGCAGGTGCTGGGCCTGGGCCACGTACTCGGAGCCGGTGTAGCCCGCCCCGACCGCAACGACCGTCAGGCGTTCGACCCGCTCCCGTCGGCCCGCGTCGGTGTCGGGCAGCACAGCCGCCCGATCGAGCTGGGCGAGCAGGTGATTGCGCAGGAACGCTGCCTCCTGCAACGTCTTCAGGCCGTGGGCGTGCTCGGCCACACCGGGGATGTCGAACTCGCGGGTGACCGCACCGGGGGCGAGCACCAGCCGGTCCCAGGTGACGGTGGTCGTGCCGGCGTCCGGCGACTCGACCCGGACGGAGCGACCGTCGAGATCCACGTCGACGACCCGCCCGTGGACCTGCCGCACGCCGGGAACGGCCTGCCGCAGCGGCACCGCGATGTCCCGCGGATCCAGCACGCCGGTGGCGACCTCCGGCAGCAGCGGGCTGTACAGCAGGTAGTCGGTCGGCGACACCAGCGTCACCCGCGCCTGGTTGCCCAGTCGCCGCCGCAGGTGCTTCGCCGCGTAGAACCCGGCGAAGCCGCCACCCACGATCACGACCTGCGGGGTGTCGGCCGCGGGCTCGTCGCTGCTCCGCCGCGCACGTCGTCGGCTCGTGTTCGACATGTCGTCCCCTTGCTGGTCGGTGGTTCGGCCGCGGACCGCTGCGCGCCCAGCCTGGCACCAGCTCGCACGACGTGCGCGGTTCCGGCGGTCCTCTCCTCCGTGTCGTCGGCGGCGGCCCGGTCCGATACCGTTCCCACGTCGTTGCAGACGACACCGGGCCGAGGTCGGCACTGCAGCGTCGGCGCCGACAGATCGGGATCCTGTCACCCTCGGGCGCCGGCCGTCCTGGGTCGCCGGAGGTTCCGGACTCAGATCGCGAGCAGGAACTTGGTGCGCTCGCCGGCCTCGAGGCGGGTGTGAGCGGCCGCGGCGTCGGCGAGCGGGACCGTCGTGTGGGCCCGCAGGGTGAGGCCGCCGCCCGCCAGCGCGGTCATGGCCTCCTGCAGGGCGGCGGTGGCGCCCACGGGGTCGGGACCCGACAGTCGCACGCCGTGCTCGGCGGCCGTGTGGTTGCTCAGGGTGATCACCCGTGCCGGACCTCCGGCGATCTGCACCGCAGCGGCGAGGTCGGAACCGGTGGCGGCGTCGAAGACCGCGTCGACGGCGCCGACGCCGTGGACCGCGGTGACGAGGCCGGGGCCGTACTCGACCGGTGTGGCACCGAGCTCCTCGGCCGCCCCGAAGTCCCCACGACGCACCGCCGCGATGACGCGTGCCCCACGGGCCACGGCGACCTGGGTGGCGATGGTCCCGACCGAACCCGTTCCGCCCAGGATCAGCAGGGTGTCCGATGCGGTGACCGCCAGCTGGTTGAGCACCCGCACTGCTGCCTCACCCGAGGCGGGGAGTGCGGCGGCGTCCTCCCACCTGACGTGCTCCGGTTTGCGCACCCAGAGGTCCGCGAGGACGAGCTCGGCGTAACCGCCCAGGCCGGGCAGGAACGCCGCGACCTCGTCGCCGGGCACGACGTCGCCCACGTCACCACCGACAGCTTCGACGACCCCGGCGGTCTCGAACCCGAGCACGGTGCCGGGCGGTGTCGGGAAGGCCTTGAGCGAGCCGGCGCGGATGGCGAGGTCGGTGGGTCCGACACCGGACAGCCGTGCCGCGATCCTGATCTGCGACGGGCCGGGTGCCGTGACGGTGACCTCAGCCGGTTGCAGGACATCCGGTCGTCCGAAGCCGGTCAGAACGGTGGCGCGGGTCATCAGGGTCCTCGGAGTCGTCGGGATGTGGTTACGTCACGCTGGGACCGGGAGGCCAGGGTGGCTCGGTCCCGTCGCGACGACGTGGTCGAGAAAGGATGTCATGTCACGCAAAGCTTCGGCAAGGGGGTCCGACGACCCCTGGTTGAGCCCGGGGCAGCAGCGGGTCTGGCTCGCGTGGATGCGGATCTCGCTGCGGATGGATTTCGAGCTCAACCGCGAGCTGCAGGAGGACAGCGACCTGTCCCACTCCGACTACCACGTGCTCGTGGCGTTGGGCGGCACGCCGGACGGTCGGTTGCAGCTCTCCGATCTCGCCAACACGATCGGGTGGGAGCGCAGCCGGTTGTCCCACCACCTGCAGCGGATGACGGCACGCGGACTGACGCGACGAGTGCCCTCGACCACCGACGGCCGGGCCACCGACGCGGTCATCACCCCCGCCGGTCGTCGGGCCCTGACCGCCGTCGCGCCCCGGCACGCCACGTTCGTACGCGACCTGTTCTTCGCCGACCTCGACGACGCCGACCTGCCGACGCTCGCCGATCTGCTCGAGCGGGTGTACGACGGTGTGCTGGCTCGCGGAACGTTGCCCCCGCCACCGGTTCCCGGCGGATCGGAGGCGGACGGCTGACGCGACCGCGGACGGCTGACCGCACCGGTCCTCCGGTCCGACAGCTCGACGGCGCTGCTGCGGGCGAAGGTCACCCAGGCTCAGGTGCCCGGGCGGAACACGGCACGGACGCAGCCGTCGGTCTTGTCGTTGAACATCGCGTACCCCTCCGGCCCCTGCGACAACGGCATGACGTGGGTGGCCAGGTGCCTGGTCCAGAGCTCACCGCGCTCGAGCCGGCCGAGGATCTCCGGGATGTAGCGATGGCCGTGCTGCTGGGCGCCACGGAACGTCAGCCCCTTGTTGATGACCGCGCCGAGCGGGAACTTGTCGACCAGCCCGCCGAACACCCCGAGCACGAAGACGCCACCACCCTTCCGGCAGGCGTGCACCGCCTGCCGCACCGCGGTGGGCCGGTCGGTCTGCAACCGCAGTTGTTGCTTCACCTGGTCGTAGACCCCGAGCGGCCCGCCCGGGTGCGCCTCCATCCCCACCGCTTCGATGCACACGTCGGGTCCGCGGCCGCCGGTGCGTTCGCGGAGCGCGACCGACACGTCGACCTCGCTGAGGTCCAGGGTGTCGACGCCGACGTGCTCGCGGGCCTGGGCGAGACGTTCCGGCAGTCGGTCGATGACGATGACCTCGCCGGCGCCGCGGGTCAGCGCGGCAGCGGCGGCCATCTGGCCGACGCCACCGGCGCCCCAGACGGCGACGACGTCACCGGGTGCGATGCCGATGAGGTCGGCGCCGGTTCACCCGGTCGCGGCGGCGTCGGAGGCGAACAACGCGCTCATGTCGTCGACGCCGTCGGGGACGGTGAACGCGCCGTGGTCGGCGAACGGCACCCGGACGTACTCGGCGTGGCTGCCCGCGAAGCCGCCGAGGGCGTGGGAGTACCCGAAACAGCCGCCGGGCGCGAAACCCCACAGCGCTTCGGTGATCGCCGGCGTGGGGTTGCTGTTGTCGCACAACGACCACAGGTCGTGGGTGCAGTACCAGCACCGCCCGCAGCCGATGAACGAGCACACGACCACCCGGTCGCCCACGCGGTGTCGGCGCACACCCGGCCCGATCTCGACGACCTCGCCCATGAACTCGTGTCCGAGCACGTCACCCGCACGCATCGCGGGGATGTAACCGCCGAGCAGATGCAGGTCCGAGCCGCATGTCGTGGTGAGCGTGACCTTCACGATGATGTCGCGGTCGTCGAGGAGGGTGGGCTCGTCGACGTCCTCGACCGCGAGCTTGTTCACGCCGGTCCAGCACAGGGCCTGCATCACAGCACCCCCTGGTCCCGGCCGTGCGCCTGCGCGACGTCGATGGCCCGGCCGGCGAGCGTGCGGGTGCGGCGACCGGCCGGTTGCGGGTCCACCCGCATCACCTGCCCGGTCTCCAGCAGCTGTTTGGTCTCGCGCAGTGCCTCACGCAACCTGCTCTGGAGTTCCGCCGCGCCGTCGGCCGGGCGCCGCCCGTCGTGACTCTCGGCGCTCGTGACCAGGCGGGCGGCGATGACGGTCCCCTTGTCGGCGGGCGCGGGACGGACGTCGACCTCGATCCGGTCGCCGAGGTCGGCGAGCGGGCCGGGCACCCCACCCGCCGCGTCGACGACGCCGCGGTCGACGAGCGCGGTGACGGCGAGCCAACCACCGGGATCGGCTCCCGGTGCCGCGTGCGACAACCGCGCGCGAATCTCGCGGCCGAGCCGGTCCGCGCCCTGCCGGACGCCGCGCAGGACGGACGGCGGTGATGACGGTGATCCCACGGAGCGGCTCCCGCCGGTGGTTCCGCGCGCGCTGCACGCGGCCACGAGGTGCCAGGTTGCTCCTGGGCTCGTACGGGGTGCGTACCCGTGTCGGGAGGTGTCGTCCCGTCCCCGGTCCGACCGGACCGCGACATCGCGCGGCGTCACGAACCACGCGCGGTTCCTACTGTGGGCGTGTGCCGCACTCCGAACCGACCCTCACCACCACCGGGAGCGACGGTGACATGTGGCGAGCGGCGGCCGAGGCCTCCCACGTGCCGATCTGCCTGTCGGACCCCACCGCCCCGGATCAGCCGCTGGTGTGGGTGAACACCGCCTTCGAACGGGTCACCGGATACCGCGCCGAGGACGCCGTCGGACGCAACTGCCGCTTCCTGCAGGGCGCGGACACCGACCCCGCCGCCGTCGACCGCATCCGCGAAGCCCTACGCCGGCAGGAGCCGGTGACCGAGACCCTCCTCAACCACCGGCGCGACGGGCGGCCGTTCTGGAACCGGCTCTCCCTCAGTCCGCTCCGCGACGCGACCGGCCGCGTGGTGCGGTACGTGGGGGTCCAGGACGACGTCACCGCCCAGGTCGACGCCGTGCGGGTCCGTGACGCCGCACTCGTCGACCTGCGGCACGCCAACGCCGCGCTCGCGGAGCTCTCGCGTCGAGAGCACCAGGCCGCGCTGACGCTCCAGACCGGCCTGCTGCCACGCCTCACCCCCGTCGACGGCGTGGACGTCGCCGCCCGCTACGTGCCCTCCACGGTCGGAGCCGCGATCGGCGGTGACTGGTACGACGTGGTGGAACTCCCGGACGGCCACGTCGGCATCGCGGTCGGAGACGTCATCGGTCACGACCTCCGCGCAGCAGCCGCGATGGGACAGCTGCGGTCGATGATGCGGGCTCTCGCCTGGACCCACCGCGAACCCGCCCGCGTGCTCGAACGGCTGGACGAGCTGTGCCAGGCGGTCGTCGACGTCACCTTCGCCACCGTCTTCTACGGCGTGCTGTCCCCCGCGGCGACCCCCGGTCGGGTCGCCACCCTGACGTGGAGCCGTGCGGGCCACCCGCCGCCGCTGCTGCGCGCGCCGGACGGCGGCGTCACCCGGCTCGACTCCGTCGTCGCCCCGCCGATCGGGCTACTGGCCGGTCGACCCGTCGCCCAGCAGACGACCGGGCTGCCGCCGGGCTCGGCGCTCGTCCTCTACACCGACGGCCTCGTCGAACACCGCGACCGCGACCTCGAGGACGGCCTCACCGCGCTGAGCGATGTGGTGCGTCGAGCCCCGGCCGGCCGTGACGCTGCCGGGCTGCGAGACGCGGTCGTCG
The DNA here is from genome assembly GCA_964252095.1 of uncultured Jatrophihabitans sp. GTDB lineage: Bacteria > Actinomycetota > Actinomycetes > Mycobacteriales > Jatrophihabitantaceae > CAXUNA01. The sequence goes on from CAXUNA010000004.1 coordinate 16,494, forward strand.
ACGCGCTCGTCCCGCCCGAGCCGGCGGACGACACCTGCGTGCTGGTCGTCGTCCCCGTTCCCTGAGCCGCAGTCGTCGCACGGACAGTGACCGACTGGTGCACCACGCAGCGGTCACCGTCCCGGTGCGCAGCCGATCGGACCCCGCAGGAGGCGGCATGGAACTGCTCGACATCTCGCGGGTCATCGGCCCGGCTCTGGCGATGCCGCCGGGTGGTGCAGCGCCGGGTACGAGCCTGGTCTGTGACATTGGTCCGGACTCGCCGTCGAGGGTGACGCGGCTGGAGAACTGGACGACGCACCTCGCCACCCACGTCGACGTTCCCCGTCACTTCCTGCCCGACGGGGAGACGGTCGACGCGGTCGACCTCCGCCGTTTCCGAGGACCCGCGACGGTCGTCCGCGTCGCCGGCCGCGCCGTCCTCCCCGCTGACGTCCCGCGTGTGCCGGCCGGGCACAACATCCTGTTCGCGACCGGCGGCGATCCCGATGACCCCGACGTGGGTGGCTACCTGCACCCGGACACCGTCGCAGTCCTTCTCGCCCGCCGGCCCAACCTCGTCGGCATCGACGCCGGCGGCGTCGACCGCCCCGGCGACCACGCGTGCCCCGCTCACCACGGGCTGCTCGGCGCAGGCGTGCTCCTGCTGGAAGGTCTGGACCTCACCGGTGTCGCACAGGGCGACTACACGCTGTGGGCGCTCCCCCTGCGTATCGCGGACGGCGACGGCTCCCCCGTCCGCGCCGTGCTCGTCCGCGACTGATCGACCACACCGGTGCGCATCGCGAGACGACGCGGCGTTCGTCGACCGTGCCGGCACCTCCACCGGGAGCTCGCTCGTGACCGCAGACGAGGCAGGCATCCGGCGTGAGGCGGCAGGCGCCGGTGCGCACTCCGCGTCGAGGGCCGCGGCCCGGGTTCTCACCGACAGCACGCGCCGGGACGGTCAGCGGATCGAGAGGTCGTCCACGTACCCCCGGTAGCCGCCCACGGCTTTCGGGCTGTCGAAGGCGACGAGGATCCTGTCGATGCCCGTCGAATTCCGACACCGCGCACCGGACGGCAACTGCTGCGTCGTGCAACCGTCCGGTCGCGTGATCGGTCCGAACTGCGGGCGGGGGTGGGCCTGGCTCGGACGCCGACAGCCGTCGACCCGTCGCTATCGTCGCGCTGCGTGGACAGCAACGACGTTCCGGGGCGACGCGTCACCTCGCGCGTGCTGATCGTGTCGGCGGTCGTGATGATCGCCTACTGGGTGCTGTGGTTCGCCGCCCGTGGGATCGTCGCGAGCAACAACCGCTCCGCGTACGACGAGTTCGAGAACGCCTTCCCGCTGGCCGACGGGTGGATCACCTGGTGCCTGCTCGCCGCGTGGTGGACGCTGCGGCGCGGCCGTCCCGTCGCCGTGTTGTGGCTGCTCGCGGGCGGCGGAGCGGGGATCTACCTCTTCGGGATGGACGTGCTGTACGACCTCGAGCAGGGCATCTGGTGGCGCTCCGGCGCGGGCGGCATCATCGAGCTCGGGATCAACGCGTTGACCCTCGCGGTGTCACTCGCACTGGTGACGTGGACGTGGCGGCACCGCACCGCTCTGCTCGGCTGACAGCGTCGTCGCGGCGCGGGGTCGTCGCCCGTCGCGGTGAACGGGGTTCGCCGACCCGGACCGGCGGCCCGATCGGGGAGCGGAGCAGGCCGCGACCCGACGTCGGGGACCCGTCAGGACGTCGGCCGACCCTCGTCGCTGATCTCCACCTGCAAGCCGGTCCCGGTCACCTCGACCCGGCACGCCCGCAGGTCGTGCACGACCAGGTCGGCCTCGGTCAGGTCCTCGATCGGATGTGACGTCGCGACGGCGAGGACCCGGGCTCCGGCGGCCACTCCGGCGCGGACACCGGCCGGGGCGTCCTCGACGACCAGGCAGCGTCCGATCCGCGCGCGGAGGCGCTCGGCCGCCACCAGGTACCCCTGCGGATCGGGTTTCCCCGCGGTGACGTCACCGGCGGCGACCAGGACGTCGGGCACGGGCAGTCCCGCCGCCGCGAGGCGCGCCTCCATCAGGGCGCGGGAGCCGGACGTGACGGCGGCCCATCGTCGTCGAGGGAGGCCGGCGAGCAGTGAGGCTGCCGCGGGCAACGCCACGACGTCGTCGAGATCGTCGAGTTCCGGCGCCTCGTGTTCGGCCAGCGCCGCCGCCACGTCCGCCCGGGGAAGGAACTCGGCGATCGTGTCCACGCTGCGACGGCCGTGGGCGACGCGCAGGATCGCGTCGGCATCGAGCCGGTACCGGCCGGCCCAGGTTCGCCACACCCGCTCGACCACCGGCGTCGAATCGACCAGGGTGCCGTCGATGTCGACGAGCAGGGCGTCGAGGTCCGTCAGCACGTGCGCCACGCCGACAGTCTCGTCGCCGCCCCCGGGCACGCGGTCGTCGCCCACCGCACCCGCCGATCGTCAGCGGAGCGACTCCGGCCCTGGGCGCGTTTCGCGAACTACGTCGAACCGACCACTCGGCGCCGGTCAGGTGCGGCCTCGACCACGGGAGCGTCGGTCTCGGCGGCGCGCAGGACGCCGCGTTGAGTGGTCCGTGCCTGTTCGAACCGCGCACGCCCGGCAGGCGTGATCCGGGTGAAGACCGAGCGACGGTCGTCGACGCACATGGTGCGGTCGACGAGCCCGTCACGTTCCAGCCGCGACACCAGCCGCGACAGGGCGCTCTGGGTCAGGTGGACGTGCCCCGCGAGCTCGTGCATGCGCAGCGAGCCGTCGTCACCGTTGACCGCGAGCTGCTGCAGGACCTCGAAGTCACTGCCGGAGATGCCGTGTGCCTGTTCCAGCTCGCGGTCGAGGACGCAGCTGATGCGGTGGTAGCGACCCATCAGCTCGTGCCAGGCACGGGCGAGGTCGTCGTCGCTCCCTCCCATGACGTCAGGGTAACACGTGCATGTACATCTGATGCCAGCGCATATGATGTTTGCACATTAGTTGCACATGCATATGATGTTCCGCGTGACATCACTCGATCTCGACACCCGCTCCGGGACCTCCCGGGCCCGTCGTACTCCTTCGACCGTCCGCGGCACCGCGTGGACGCCCGCCGTGTGGGGGCTGCTCGTGGTGCTCTGCGGCGCGCTGTTCCTCGACGGCCTCGACATCTCGATGGTGGGCGTGGCCCTGCCGTCCATCGGCACCGACCTGCACATGAGTTCGTCGGCCCTGCAGTGGATCGTCAGCGGCTACGTCCTCGGCTACGGCGGCCTGCTGCTGCTCGGCGGTCGCGCCGCCGACCTCATCGGCCGGCGCCCGGTGTTCCTCGCGGCCGTGGCCGTGTTCGGCGTCGCGTCGGTGGTCAGCGCCTTCCTCAGCGCGCCCGACGCCATCGTCGCGCTCCGGTTCGTCAAGGGCGCGGCCGCGGCGTTCACCGTCCCCGCCGGGCTCTCCATCATCACCACGACGTTCGCCGAGGGCCCCGCCCGCAACCGCGCGTTCAGCATCTACACCGTCTGCGGCGCCAGCGGTTTCAGCTCCGGCCTGATCTTCGGCGGACTGCTCACCGAGCTCGGCTGGCGGGCGACGTTCGTGCTGCCCGGTCCGATCGCGCTCGCGCTGCTCGTCGTGGGCTTCCGGGTCATCCCGGTCCACGCCCGGCCGTCGTTCCGCCTCGCACACTTCGACCTCGCGGGCGCGTTCACCAGCACGGCGGCGCTGCTGCTGCTCGTGTTCGCGGTCGTCGAGGCGCCCCGGGTCGGCTGGACCGACCCGCAGACGCTCGGTTCCCTCGCGCTGGTGGTCGTGCTCGCGGCGGCCTTCCTGCTCGTCGAGCGACGGCACGCCAGCCCGCTGCTGCGCCTGGGCATCCTGCGTTCGGGCTCGCTCGTGCACGCGAACCTCGCCGGCGCCGCGATGTTCGGTTCGTACGTGTCGTTCCAGTTCCTCGCCACGCTCTACCTGCAGAACTCACTCGGGTGGTCGCCGCTGACCATGGCCCTGGCGTTCCTGCCGACCGGTCTGCTGGTGGTCGCGAGCGCGACCCGGATGGACCGCGTGCTGGCCCGGGTCGACTCGGCCCGGCTGATCCTCGCCGGGCTCGGCGCGTTCGTCCTGGGCTACCTCCTGTTCCTGCGGGTCGACCCGTCCATGTCGTACTGGAACTTCCTGCTGCCGACGATGCTGTTGCTCGGCGTCGGCTTCGCGCTGACCTTCCCGGCCGTGAACGCCCAGGCCACGGCCGGCGTACCGGACGCCGAGCAGGGCCTCGCCTCCGGCCTGGTCAACACCAGCATCCAGATCGGTGGCGCCGTCGTCCTCGCCGCGACCACCGCGGTGCTCGGCACCGGCAGCGCGGCACGCCCGCACCAGCTGCTCGACGGCATGACCACTGCCATCGCGGTGGTGGCCGCCGTCGCCGGTGCCGGTCTGCTCGTCACCCTGCTCCGGGTGCTCACGGCCGGTCGACGTGGCACGGCGCCCACCCCGGCAACCGCGCCGGCCGCCGTGTCCGTCTCGGACGCCGGGCCGGCCGAGGTCGCGGCCACCGACTGCGTCGCCTGCTGAGCAGGTCGGTCTCGGCACCACCCACGAGGACCCTGCCACCGCCTTCTCGGGCCGGTGGCAGGGTCCTTCCGGCATACGCTTCGATCCACCAACCGCGCTCTGATCGTTGCACAGGACATCGTCACCGACTGGCGTCTGGTGCCGGAGCGGCAAGCAGGGCGGCGATCCGGCCAAGCTCGCCGCGGCGCTGCTGCAGCTGGTCGGTCGGGGCACGACGGCCCTGCGGTGGCCCGCCGGTGCCGACGCCGTCGGAACCCTCGAGCAGAAGGCGAAGACCCTCACCGCCGACGCCGACGCCCACCGCGAGCTGTCCAGCCACGTCGACCACGACGACGCCTGACCACCGACACCGGGACCCCAGGCTCCGCCGAGTCCGGAACCCACCGTCAGCTCCGACGTCCACGGCGCCGCCCACGAGCCGCGGCACGCCAGGATTGGACGGGAAGGCAACGAAGGCCGAGCAGATCTCCACCCTGGAGGTGGTCGGCGCGAACGGTCCGTCCCACACCGACGTGCCGGCCGGCGGCATCGTGTGGGTGGCGGAGGACGAGATGTCAGGCGCGGTCGGTGCCGAGGTCCCGCAGCCGCGAGCGGCACTGCTCGGCGACGGTCTCGACCTCGGTCTGGATGCGGCGCAGGTCGGCGGCGCGCTGCCGGAGGTCTTCCCCGATCTCGCCGAGGCGGCTGAGCAGCAGCTCGAGCTGGCGGCGTTCGGAGGTGGAGGCGCCGTCGTACATCATGACGATCTCGCGGATCTCCGGCAGCGACATGCCGAAGCGCTTTCCTCGCAGGATCAGGCGCATCCGGGCGTGGTCGCGCGGGTGGAAGATGCGCGAGGTCCCGCGCCGCTCGGGCGCGATGAGGCCCTCCGCCTCGTAGAAGCGCAGCGTCCGGGTCGTCACGCCCAGCTCCTCGGCGAGCTCGCCGACCGTCCACGTCCGCTCTTTCGTTTTCGCCGGCACCTGTCTAGAGTGCTTGACGTAGACGTAAAGGTCAATCCCAGGGAGCCAGCGATGTCCGCCTTCGAACTGTCCGAGGACCACGAGACCTTCCGCAAGGTGGTGCGTGACTTCGCCGAGAAGGAGGTCGCCCCGCACGTCGCCGAGTGGGACCGCGAACACCGCCTGCCGCTCGACGTCGTCACCGCGATGGGCGACCTCGGCCTGTTCGGCCTGGCCGTCCCGGAGGAGTACGGCGGCGCCGGAGCGGACTTCACGACGCTGTGTGTGGCCATCGAGGAACTCGGCCGGGTCGACCAGTCGATCGGCATCACCCTGGAAGCCGGCGTTGGGCTCGGCATCAACCCGATCCTCACCTACGGCAACGAGGACCAGAAGCAGACCTGGCTGCCCGACCTCGTCGCCGGCCGCGCACTCGCCGGTTTCGGCCTCACCGAACCCGAGGCGGGTTCCGATGCCGGAGCGAGCAAGACCCGCGCCGTGCTCGACGGCGACCAGTGGGTCGTCAACGGCGCCAAGGCGTTCATCACCAACTCCGGCACCGCGATCACCTCGGTCGTCACCATCACCGCCAAGACCGCCGACAACGAGATCTCCAGCATCCTGATCCCGGCGGGCACCGACGGGTTCATCGTCGAGCCGCCGTACTCCAAGCTCGGCTGGCACATCAGCGACACCCACGGCCTGACCTTCGACAACTGCCGCGTGCCCGAGGCCAACCTGCTCGGTGAGCGCGGCCAGGGCTTCCGGCAGTTCCTCGCCGTCCTCGACGACGGCCGCATCGCCATCGCGGCGCTGGCCGTCGGGCTCACGCAGGGCTGCCTCGACCTGTGCGTCGACTACGCCAAGAGCCGCGAGACGTTCGGGGTGCCGATCGGCGCGCGGCAGGGCATCGCCTTCCAACTCGCGGACCTCGCCGTGTCGGTGGAGGCCGCCCGCCTGCTGACCTACAAGGCGGCGGCCCTGAAGGACGCGTCGCGACCGGCCAAGGAGATCAAGCAGGCGGCGTCGATCGCCAAGCTGTACTCGTCGGAGGCCGCCGTCACCGCAACGAGGGTCGCCACCCAGGTGTTCGGTGGCAACGGCTTCATGGAGGAGTACCCCGTCGCCCGGTTCTACCGCGACGCCAAGATCCTCGAGATCGGCGAGGGCACCTCGGAGGTCCAGCGGATGCTCATCGCGCGCGGGCTCGGGCTGCCGGTCCAGTGAGCACGACGAAGGACGTCGTCACCGCGAGGGAATCCACGCTCGCGCCGCCGGAACGCGCCGCGGCCAAGCTCGCCGACCAGAACAAGCTGTACGTCCGTGAGCGCATCGCGCTGCTGACCGATGAGGGCAGCTTCGTCGAGGACGGCCAGCTCGCGAACGCCCTCGCCGCCGGGTTGCCGGCCGACGGCGTCGTCACGGGGCAGGCGCTGGTCGACGGCCGCCCGGCGTTGATCGTGGCCAACGACCCCACCGTCAAGGCGGGTTCGTGGGGCGCGCGGACGGTCGAGAAGATCATCCGGATCACCGAACGGGCGCTGGTCGAGGAACTGCCGATCTTCTGGCTCATCGACTCCGCCGGCGCGCGGATCACCGACCAGGTCGCGCTGTTCCCGGGCCGTCGCGGGGCCGGGCGGATCTTCCACAACCAGGTGAAACTGTCGGGCAAGGTCCCGCAGATCTGCTGCCTGTTCGGGCCTTCCGCCGCGGGCGGCGCCTACATCCCGGCCTTCTGCGACGTCGTGATCATGGTCGACGGCAACGCCTCGATGTACCTGGGATCGCCGCGGATGGCCGAGGTCGTCGTCGGGGAGAAGGTGTCGTTGGAGGAGATGGGCGGCGCCCGGATGCACACCGAGGTGTCCGGCTGCGGCGACCTGCTCGCCACCGACGACGCCGACGCCATCGAGCAGGCGCGCCTGTTCTTCTCCTACCTGCCGACCTGCTGGCGCGAACCCGCCCCCGAGGTGGAAGCGGCGGAGCCCTCGGCACTGCTCGACGAGAACACTGTTCCCGCCGAGGAGAGCCTGCCGTTCGACATCCACACCGTGCTCGACGGCGTCCTCGACGCCGACAGCTTCTTCGAGATCAAACCGTCCTACGCCGCCGAGGTCGTCGTCGGGTTCGGCCGCGTCGACGGCAACCCGGTCGGCGTCGTCGCGAACAACTCGGTCGTCCGCGGCGGTGTGCTGTTCGTGGATTCCGCCGACAAGAGCGCGCGTTTCATCGAGCTGTGCGACGCCTTCAACGTGCCGCTGCTGTACTTCGCCGACGTCCCCGGCTTCATGATCGGCAGCGACGTCGAACGCCAGGGCATCATCCGCCACGGCGCGAAGATGATCACCGCGATGGCGTCGGCGACCGTGCCGCAACTGTCGATCGTGGTCAGGAAGGCCTACGGCGCCGGGCTCTACGCGATGAACGGCCCCGGTTTCGAACCCGACATCTGCCTCGCGCTGCCGACCGCGAAGATCGCCGTCATGGGGCCGGACGCGGCGGTCAACGCCGTCTACGCCGGCAAGCTCGCGACGATCGCCGATCCCGACGAGCGCAACGCGTTCGCCGCGGACCGCCGCGCCGAGTACGAACTCGACGTCGACCTGCTGCGACTGGTGTCCGAGCTCGTCATCGACGACATCGTCGAGGCCGCCGATCTCCGACGTCAGATCTCCCACCGGCTCGCCGTGCTCGTCGGCAAGTCACGGGTGCAGCCGGAGAAGCACCACGGGGTGCGACCGGTGTGACCGCCACCGACATCGAGGTCCGCGGCACCGACGACCCCGCCGCGATCGCGGTCGTCGTCGCGCTGCTCGGTCGCCACGAGCCGACGGCTCGGACGCCGACCGGTGTCGCCGCCTGGCAACAGACCCGACGCGCGGCCCTGCGGCGCCCGCATCGACGACCCCACCGGGGGGCCGGCTGACCTGGACGAGACCCTCGATGGTGTCGCGGCCGCGGTCGCCGACACTCACCGACGGTCCGTCGCCACCCGTCGAGTGCTTCGGGTTCCACGCATCCCGTCGCGGCTGATCGACGCGTTGCTGGACCGGGGCGTCCAGACGGATCAGATCGTCCGCTGGGGTCGCCACAGCCCGCCCGCCACGACGGCGCAGCCGGCGCCGAACAGGGCGACGGCGTGCCACCCCCAGGTCGCGGAGAGCACGCCGGTGACCGCGGAGGCGGCGGCGCTGGTGATGAACAGGCTCGCCATGTAGACCGAGTTCAGCCGGGCGCGGGCGTCGGGGCGCAGGGCGTAGACGTCGCGCAGGCTGAGCACCTGGTGCGTCTGCACCGCGAGGTCGAGCAGGACGCCACCGACCGCCAGCAGCACGACGCTGCCGGCGCCGAACCCGGCGACCGCCATCGCGACCAGCGTGGTGACGATCGCGAGCGCCCGGCCGCGGACGCCGTGCCCGCGGTCACCGAGTCGCCCGGCGACCGGGGCCGCGGCGGCGCCGGCCGCGCCGATGAGGGCGAACAGTGCGACCTGGGTCTGCGACAGTCCGTGGGCGGAGACCAGTTCGAAGGTGACGCCCGTCCAGAACGCGGTGAACGCCGCGAACAGCAGCGCCTGGCTGGCGGCCCGGCGCATCAGCACCGGCTCCTCGACGACGAGGCGGGCGGTGGACGCGATCAGCCGCGGGTACCGCGCGGTGCTCTCCGGGCGACGCTCCGGCAACAGCTTCCGGATGGCCACGGCGATGACGATCATCAGCACGGCCGACAGGCCGAAGATCGCGCGCCAGCCCCAGAGCGCGGCGACGAAACTGCTGACCGAACGGGCCAGCATGATCCCCAGCAACAGGCCGCTGGTGACCCGGCCGACGACCGAACCCCGGCTCTCCGGCGGCGCGAGGTGGGCGGCCAGCGGGACGAGCACCTGGGCGACCACCGAGGTGAGGCCGACGGCGCCGAGCGCGACGAGCAGGACGGCGAAGTTCGGGGCGAACGTCGCGCCCACCAGCGTCAGCGCCGTGGCGCCGAGGATCGTCGACGTGAGCCGCCGGTTCTCCACCAGGTCCCCGAGCGGCACGAGCAGGATCAGACCGATCGCGTACCCGATCTGGGTCAACGTCACGAGGAACGCGGCCGACCCGTTGCCGACGTGCAGGGAACGCCCGATGAGTTCGAGCAGCGGTTGGGCGTAGTAGAGGTTGGCCACGGCCGCGCCGGTGGCGACCGCCAGCAGCAGGACGACGGCCGTACCGGGCTGCTTCGTGGCGACCCCGCTGGTGTCGGGGGTCGTGCTGGCAGCTGCCGCGACGGGTGCGACGCGCTCGACATGCTCCGTGGAGGACACGGTCGTGCTCCTGTTCATGGACGATGCGTCCAACTAGACGCCACGTCCACAAAGTACACCGGACCCGCGATCATTCCCGCGACCGGATCCCGGCGACGAGTTGGTCCACGGAGTCGATCGCGAACTGCTCGGTCAGCGGCCGGTGGCCCATGAGCAGGCGGTAGTAGATCGGCGCGAACACGTGGTCCATCGCCACGTCGACGTCGGTGTCGGCGGCGAACTCGCCGGCGGCGATCCCGGCTTCCACGATCGCGACCACCGAGGTCCGACGCGGCGAGAGCCACTGGTCCCGCAGCGCGTCGGCGAGCTCGGGCTGGCTCTGCGCCTCGGCCACCAGGCTGCGCATGAGCGCGCCGGCCGGAGAGGTGAACAACCGGACCAACTCCACCGCGAGCACCCGCAACGCCTCACCGGCCGGCACCCCGGCCGGCACCTGCCCGAGGGGGTCGGCGCGCAGCATGAACCCCTCCATGGCCACCGCACCCCGCGACGGCCACCAGTTGTAGATCGTCTGCTTGCTGACTCCCGCCCGCCCCGCGATCGCCTCCATGGTCGCGGCCGACAGCCCGCCCTCGAGCATCAGATCGCCCGCCGCGGCGAGGATCGCCGCGCGGCGGGATTCGTCGCGCGGCCGACCGCGACGCCGGTCGGAACCGTCGACCGAAGCGTGAGAGGGCACCTCGGCATTGTGGCCGCCCGGGCCACCCTGCGACCGACCGCCTCGCGCGTCCACGCCGGATGGCGAGGCGGCAGCGGTCGGCTCCGCCTGCGACGGGCGTCAGCGGTGAGGCGCCTCAGGCGTGCGGTCGGTCAGCGCCGGGTGACGGCGCGGTTCCACGCGAGGTCGACCTCCGGACGGGACGTCGTCGTGGCTTCGGCAACACCCGGTCGGCGAGCGCCGACGCGAGCAGGGCCTCGGTGGCGTCGTCGACGACGACGTCGGCCTCGGCGCGTGCGAGCCGGCCGGAGGCGACGAGAGCGGCTGCGCCCTGCATGGTGGCCGCGAACAGCAGCTTGAACCGGGTGCGGCCATCGTCGCCGGTGTCGCCGGCGGCCGGTTCTGCCAGTGCTTCGTCGAGGACCTGGAACAACCGGGCGGCCGCGTGCTCCACGGGGTCGGACCCGCCGGCGACCTTCGTCGCGAACATCAGCTCCATGAGCGCGGCGTCGTCGACCGCGAAGTCGACGTACGCGTGGCCGACCAGACGCAGACGCTCCGCCATGTCGCCGGAGCGGGACAGCGCCTCCTCGACGAGGTGGGTGAGCCGCGCGAAACCCTGGACGGCCAGGGCATCGAGCAACGCCCGGCGGTCGACGAAGTGGGCGCGCGGCGCTCCGTGACTGACGCCGGCCCGCCGAGCGAGATCCCGCAGCGACAACCCGTCGGCCCCCGCCTCGCGCAGCACCACCTCGGCCTGTTCGAGCAGCACGGCCCGCAGGTTGCCGTGGTGGAACGGTCGGGACACACCGTCATCGTAGAGCGACCTAGACGTTGCCTAGTTTCTAGACAGTGTCTAGTCTGGCGTCATGGCCACCTCATCGCCCCTGCCCGACCTGACCGGTCGCACCGTCGTCGTCACCGGCGCGTCCAGCGGGATCGGCCTCGCCACCGCACGAGCGTTCGGCGCCGCCGGCGCGCGCGTCGTGCTCGCCGTGCGCAACGTGTCGAAGGGCGACGACGCCGCCGCCACCGTTCCCGGTGACGCCGTCGTGCGTCGGCTCGACCTCGCCGACCTCGCGTCCGTCCACGCCTTCGCCGACGGGTGGGATGACGGCCCGATCGACGTGCTCGTCAACAACGCCGGGGTCTCGGTGCCGACGCTGCAACGCACTCGCGACGGTTTCGAGATGCAGTTCGGCACGAACCACCTCGGCCCGTTCGCGCTGACCACCCTGCTGTTGCCGCACGTCACCGGCCGGGTCGTGTCGCTGTCGTCGCAGGCCGAGCGGGCGGCCCGGCTCGACCTCGACGACCTCAACTGGGAACGTCGGCCCTACAAGGAATCCGCGGCCTACGCGGTGTCGAAGCTCGCCACCTTGCTGTTCACCGCCGAGCTCCAACGCCGGTTGACCGCGGCCGGGTCGACGGTTCTCGCCACGGCTGCCCACCCCGGGCTGGTGGCGACGAACATGACCGGCCAGACCACCGGCCTCGTCGGCCTGCTCACCACGCTGTTGGCGCAGACCCCCGAGGCCGGGGCGCTCCCCGTGCTCCTCGCCGCCACCGGCGACGTGCCCGGTGGCGCCTTCACCGGCCCGCGCCGCCTGCTGCACATGCGCAGCGGCGCCGAGCTCATCGGCCGGTCGAGGAAGGCCCGTGACGTCGAGCTGGCGGCGCGGTTGTGGGCGGCGTCGGAGGCGATGACCGGCGTGACATTCGCTCCTGCCGCAACGCGCCCACGCTGAGCTCCCCGAGCACACCGGGCCGCTCCATCCGCGCGCCGGCGGACCACGCCGGGCGGTCCTCGATCGGATGTGCACCGTGATGCGACTCCGGGCTTGGCGAGCACCGGTCAGGGGTCCAGATGGCGGCTCGGTGCAGGCCGGCACCAGCGCCGTGGTCGTCGACGTCGCCGCCCGCGAGCCGGGAATGCGGACGGTGCATCAGGAATCGAAGCGTTCCTCGTGCAGCTGGGCGTCCGGGAGGCCGGCGTCGCGCAGTGCTTTCCGCACGCCGGCCGCGAGGCGTGGTGAGCCACAGAGGTAGACGTCACGGTCGCTCAGGTCGGGTGCGAAGCGCCGGAACAGCTGTGGGGTGAACGGCCCGATCCGGTCGCCGAGCAGGTAGTGCACGCGAGCGCCGCGGGCTCGGGCGATCGCGTCGAGCTCGTGGCCGAAGATCACCTCGTCGGCCGAACGGGCGCGGTACAGCAGCAGCAGGTCCTGACCGGGCGCCAGCGGCATCGTCTCGAACAACGCCCGCATCGGGGTGATCCCCACACCGCCGGCGACCAGCAGGACGTTGCGGCGGGTGCGCCGTCCGGCCGTCACCGCGCCGTACGGACCTTCCGCCATCAACCACGTCCCGGGTTCCAACGCCTGCAGCAGGCGGCTCCCGTCGCCGAGTGACTTCACCGTCAGCCGCAGGTGTGTGCTCGTCGGCGCCGCGGACAGGGAGAACGGGTGCGCCGTCTGCCAGAGGTCGGGGGTGAGGAACCGCCACCGGAAGAACTGGCCCGATTCCGCCTGCAGGTCGTCGAGGTCGTGGCCGGTGACATGCACCGAGACCACACCGGGTCCCTCCCGCACCACCGACTCGACCCGCATCCGGTGCCGGGTGGAGTTGCGCAGCGGCGTCACGACGCGGTGGAGGACGACGAGGGCGAACACCTGGGTGTAGAGCAGCGCCCAGAGCACCTGGACGATCCGGTGACCGGCGAGGTCGGGACCGGCGAGCTGGTGCACGAAGCTCAGCGCGACAGCGATGTAGGTGAGCAGGTGGACCGCATGCCACCGCTCGTGGGCGATCCGCTTGCGCGCCAGGCGGATCGACATGCCGGCCACCACGAGGATCAACACCGTCCCGATCGACGCGGCGATCAACCACGGCATCCGCAGCACCTGCCACAGGGCCGGCCCGACCGACTCACCACGCGCCTGCGACCAACCCACGACCGCCGCCCAGGCGTGCACGACGATCAGCAGCACCACGGCACGCCCACCGCGGCCGTGCCAGCGGGCGAGCCGGTCCGCGCCGACACCCCTTTCCAGGGCGGGAGTCCTGGACATCAAGCCGATCATCACCACCACCGCGTACCCCGCCAGCATGCCGGCGACGTGCGCGACGAGCGGGGCGGGGCGGTACGGCGCGGGGAGACTCGCCGCGAGCAGGACCGGCCAGACCGCGACGGCCAGCCCACCGGCTGCGATCGCCAGGAGCACGGCGTCGGGTGACACCCGTCGGCCCCGGCCGGCGGCTGGAAGGACCGGGTGCGCAACGGGCCGAGCCGTCGCGGTGGGCACGCTCACCGCCCACGTCCTCGTCCACCACGCGGACCGGCGACGGCGGGAGCGGTCGGCACGGCTGCCGTCGGACCGGGGGCGGTGCCGGCGGTGACCGCCTCCGTCGTCACGGCGGGTGCGGGTCCCGGTGCGACCGGCGAGACCGACGGGGCGGTGAGACCGAGCCAGAGCGCGACCCCGGCCGACAGCGAGGTGACGACGACGCTGGTACGGCGTGCGCGGCGACGGCCGTCGGCGCGTGCCGAGCGATCGGGCGCCGCGGCGAGGTGGGACGGGGACCAGCCGAGAGTGGCGGTGGGACTGACCATGTCGTCCTTTGTCGCAGCCGCGGCTGGCATCGACCCGCCGTACGGCTGGACACCACCTGTCAGAGAGCGGCACCCCGGCCAGGCACTTGCCAGGCACCTGGCAGGTGACGCACAGACGGCGGCGAGCGGACGCACGGGACAATGGGCCGGGTGAGGACCCCCCGGTGACCGCTCCGGCCAGCGCGGCACGCGCCCCAGAGGCTCGACTGCTGGTGGTCGAGGACGACGTCAACATCGTCGAACTGCTCGCGGCCAGCCTGCGCTACGCCGGGTTCGAGGTGGTGACGGCGGCCGACGGCCATCAGGCGGTGCGCGCCGCACGCGAGATCCGGCCCGACCTGATGTTGCTGGACGTGATGATGCCGGGCATCGACGGCTTCGAGGTGGTACGACGCATGGGTGCGCAGGGGATCCGTTGTCCGGTGCTGTTCCTCACGGCCCGCGACTCGATCGAGGACAAGCTCACCGGGCTCACGATCGGCGGCGACGACTACGTCACCAAGCCCTTCAGCCTCGACGAGGTGCTCGCGAGGATCAGGATCATCCTGCGCCGGGGTGGCACGGCCGGGCCCGCTGCCTCGACCCGCTTGACCTTCGCCGACATCGAGCTGGACGACGAGACCCACGAGGTGTGGAAGGCGGGCGACCCGGTCGGCCTCTCGCCGACCGAGTTCAACCTGCTGCGGTACTTCCTGGAGAACCAGGGCCGGGTGATGTCGAAGGCGCAGATCCTCGACCACGTCTGGAACTACGACTTCGGCGGTGACGCGAACGTGGTCGAGTCCTACGTGTCGTACCTCCGCCGCAAGATCGACACCACCGAGCCGCGACTGTTGCACACGCTGCGCGGCGTCGGGTACGTGCTGCGCGTTCCGAGGACCTGACGTGGCCGCGCGGACGCGTCCGACGGGTCGGGTCCGGGGGTTCACCGCGCGGATTCCGCTCCGGGTCAGGCTCGTCGTCGCCGTACTGGGTCTGCTCGTGTTCGCCCTGCTCGCCTCCGGCGTCATCGGTGTCACGACGATGCGCAGCTACCTCACCGGCCGTGTCGACTCGCAGCTGCGCGCCGTCGCCGAACACCCGGGCGACGACGTCCCGGTGCAGGACGTGACCGGCGGTGGGACCACGGGCGGTGCTGGAGGCGGACCCGGTGGTGGGCGTGGTGGCCGCGGCGGCCACCAGTTGGCCAGCGCGTTCGTCGTGCAGGTCCTGGGCACCACCGGCGCCGTCACCTACCAGGCCAGCGACCTCATCGATGCCACCGAACCGCTTCCCCGGCTGCCGACGGTCACCGCGACGACCTCGACGGGGAACGGGTCACGCACCCTCACCGTCGGCGCCATCTCGGGGAACGGCCAGTGGCGGGTGCTGGTCGAACCCGTAAGGCTGACCGACGGAACGGCCGGGACCCTGCTCGTCGCCCAGAGCCTCGGCGACGTGACGGGAACCGTGGACCGACTCGCTCTCATCCTGCTCGTCATCGGAGCCGCGACCGTCGTGGTGATGGCCGCGCTCGCGTACGTCATCGTCCGACGCAGCCTGCGGCCCCTGCGCGCGGTCGAACACACCGCGACCGCGATCGCCGCGGGCGACCTCACCCAGCGTGTGCCGACCAGCGACCCCCGCACCGAGGTCGGTCAGTTGGCCGCCGCGCTCAACACGATGCTCGGCGAGATCGAGACCGCGTTCGACCAACGTTCCCGGTCCGAGGCGACCGCGCGCGAATCCGAGACACGCATGCGTCGCTTCGTCGCCGACGCCAGTCACGAACTGCGCACCCCCCTGACGTCGATCCGGGGTTTCGCCGAGCTCTACCGGCAGGGCGCGGTGCCGAGTCCCGTCGATGTCGACCGCGTCATGCGACGCATCGAGGACGAGGGGCAACGGATGGGCCTGCTCGTCGAGGATCTCCTGACGCTCGCCAGGCTCGATCAGCAGCGGCCGTTGACCCGGGTGCCGGTCGACCTGCTCGCCCTCGCGACCGACGCCGTCCACGACGCTCGTGCGATCGCGCCGGACCGATCCGTGAGCCTCACACTGGGCGCCACCGATCCTCCGCCCATCGTCACGGGTGACGAAGCGCGGCTGCGGCAGGTGGTCGGCAACCTCGTGGGCAATGCGTTGCGGCACACGCCGCCCCGAAGTGCTGTTGCCATCGAGGTCGGCGCGACGAGGTCGGGCGACGTCGAACTCGCCGTGGTCGACGACGGTCCCGGCCTCTCGCAGAGCGATGCCGCACAGGTCTTCGAGCGGTTCTACCGCAGCGACCAGGCCCGCAACCGTGATGACGGCGGTACCGGGCTGGGGCTGTCCATCGTGGCGGCGCTGGTCGCGGCGCACGGCGGCACGGTGTGGGTGGAGACGGCACCGGGTGCCGGCGCCCGCTTCGTCGTGCGCCTCCCCCTCGCGGTCTGACCAGCCGGTCTCGGATCCACGCGGGGATCCGCGCCCTCCGAGCAGCGACCGGGTTGCGGCCGTCCCCGCACGTCGTCCGGACCTCTGTCACCCCGGTGCGGCGTGGGTTCCTGTCGGCCACCTGTCAGAAACCTGTCAGCGGGAACGCCGGATTGCCAGCTTGGCTTGAGGTCCGTTTGAGGAGTGCTCCAGCAGGGTGTTCTGGACCCACACGACGACAGAAGGCAGCTTTCACCCATGTTCGACCGTCCTCCCCTCACGCACCTCCCCCGTCCGTACAAGGCTCATCTCAACCGGCGTACCGGCGCGATCGCCATCGCCTGCGTGAGCGCTGCCGTGATCGCCGGCTGCAGCGCCGCATCGATCACGAGCGAGTCCGCGTCCAGCACGGCGAGCGGTCAGCGCTCGGGCCCTCCCGGCGGGTTCCCCGGCGGCGGGGCGGGCGGTGGGCTGCAGACCTTCACCGCCGTCGACCTCGACACCGACGGCGCGAACGCCTCCGACGCCAACACCGCGGAGGTCGTCGCCGCCACCCAGGCTTTCCTCGCGACGCTCGACGCGACGACCGCCGGCAAGGTCGAGTACGACTTCTCCGACAACCAGTCCCGCCAGACCTGGTCGAACTACCCGTCGCAGCAGGTGCCCCGCAAGGGCGTCGCGCTGTCCGACCTCACCGACACCTCCAAGGCCGCGGCGTTGGCGGTCGTCAAGACCATGTTGAGCGCGCAGGGGTACTCGCAGGTCGAAGCCGTCCAGCAGGCCGACGACTGGCTGAAGGCGAACAGCTCGTCCGGCACCGACAGCTTCGGCTCGGACACCGACTACTACATCGCCGTCTACGGCACACCGTCGGCGACCGACCCGTTCATGGTGCAGTTCGGCGGTCACCACCTCGCCCGCAACTACACCTACAAGGGCACCACGGCGTCGATCACCCCGGACTTCACGGGCACCGAGCCGAAGTCCTTCACCGTCGGCAACACCGACGTGGAACCGCTGAAGGAGAAGGCCGGCACCCTGTTCTCGGTCTTCGACTCGCTCACCGACGAGCAGGACGCGAAGGCGAAGCTCGCGGGAACGATCAACGACATCCTCATGGGCCCCAGTGTCGACAGCGGGAAGTTCCCGGCCACCGAGGGGGTGTCCGTCGGCGACCTGTCCGCGGCCCAGCAACAGCTCGTGCTCGCGGCCATCGCGGCGTGGGTGGACGACGCGGCACCGGCCGAGGCCGCGTCCCTGCTCGCGACCTACGAGGCTGACCTCAGCAAGACCACCATCGCCTACGCCAACAGCACCACGGTCGACGGCGAGAACACGTACCTGCGCATCGACGGCCCGCGGGTGTGGATCGAGCTCGTGAACACCCGCAGTCAGAGCACCCCGAACGTCCATTACCACGGGGTGTACCGCGACAAGACCGACGACTACGGCAGCACCAACCCCAGCACCCGATGAGCATCTGGTCACGGGCGACGCGAACGGTCGTGATCGGCTCGGCGGCTGTGCTCGCCGTCCTCGGCTCCGCTCCCCCGGTGGGGGCGCACCCGCTCAACACGTCGGCGGTGCTGCTCGACATCGGGACCGACGCGGTCACCGCCACCATCGAGCTGCCGCTGGACCAGCTCAGCGTCGCCCGTGACCAGCAGCTCACCGCGACGACCGTTCTGGAGTCGCCGACCCTGACCGGCCTGCGGGCCTACGTCCGGGCCCACGTGTCGGCGAGCGACGGCTCGGGACGGACGTGGACCACCCAGGTCGTGGGCGGGCACGTGGCGGAGATCGACGGCGCCGACAACCTCGTGCTCGACGCCACGCTGAGACCCGACGGCGGAACGGTCGGCAGCTTCGTGCTCCACGACGACGCGGTCGTCGACCTCCTGATCTCGCACCGCATCTTCGTGTCGGCGCGCTACGGCGACTCGGGGGACTACACCACCCTCGCCATGCTGTCGTGGCAGACGACGACCGTGCCGGTGGAATCGACCGCTCCGCCGGAGTCGCGAGGCTTCATCGCCGCGGTGCACCTCGGTTTCCAGCACATCAGCAGCGGCAGCGACCACCTGTTGTTCCTGATGATGCTGTTGCTACCAGCACCCCTCGTCGCCCGCACGAGACGGTGGGTGCAGAGGTCGGACAGCGGGTGGACGGGTCTGCGGCGAACGGCGCGGCGGGTCGTGCACGTCGTGTCCGCGTTCGCGCTCGGGCACTCCGTCACGCTCGCTCTCGGCGCGCTCGGCTGGGTGGCACTACCCGACCGCCTGGTCGAGTCCGGTATCGCGCTCTCGGTGTTCGTCTCCGCCGTGCACGCGATCAGGCCACTGGTCCGCCGCGGCGAAGCAGTCATCGGGTTCGGGTTCGGTCTGCTGCACGGGTTGGCCTTCGCCGCTCTCCTCGGACAGCTCGACCTGAGCCGACGCGCACTCGTGACGACCCTGCTCGGTTTCAACCTCGGCATCGAACTGACGCAGCTCGCCGTTGTCGCGCTGGTGATGCCGTCTCTCGTGCTGCTGTCGGCGACCCCGCTCTATCCGAGGCTGCGAGTGCTGACCGCCCTCGTGGGCGCCGCCCTCGCGACCGGTTGGTTCGCCGAACGGGTGGGCGTCATCTCGACCAATCCGTTGGAGCCGGTCGGCAACGCCTTGGTCGGACACCCGTTGGCGGTCGCGGGCGTCCTCGCCGGGGTGGCGGCGGTGTCAGGCATCCGGACGCGGCGAGCGACGTTTCGTGCCCTGCCGACACAGGTGGTGTGGCCGACGTCGGGCAGTGGTGCCGCAGACTGTCCGCCGGACCGTGTCGACCCGGAGCGACTGCTGGTGCCGGAGACCTGATCCCGATCCGCCCTCGACCTCTGGTGCGCGGGTCGAGCTCCGGGGGCCAGGTGCCGACACCCGCCGCCAGCGCGGCCCACCATGACTCGCACGTCGAGACCGTGCCGCTCGACCACGAGTCCTCACGGTCACCACGGGCAGCTGCCGGACGTGTCCGGCGCCTGCCCGTTCGGGGCGCACGGCACGGCGGCCCAGAAGGCGACCCTGACGGCCACCGTGCTGACCTACCTGGAGTGAGGAGTCGACCCGGGCCGGACGCCCCGCGGCCAGCCGACACTGGCCCGCCGCCGTCCGGTCCGGTCGACGGTGAGCAACTCGTAGCCGTCGACCGTGTCGATCCAGTCGAAGGCCGCGTCTCCCCGCGCGAAGGCGGCGGTGGCGTAGGCGTCGGCGAACGTCAGCGACTGCCCGACGACTGTTGCACTCAACAGCGGTCCGGCGACGGGCAGCCGGTCGAACGGGTGGTGGATGTGGTGCCCCCGCTCGGCCGTCCCCGAGGTCGCGACCGCGCCGTCGGTCAGCGACACCGTCGTGACCGTGCGGGTCCGCTCGCGCGGGT
Organism: uncultured Jatrophihabitans sp.; assembly: GCA_964252095.1. Taxonomy (GTDB): domain Bacteria; phylum Actinomycetota; class Actinomycetes; order Mycobacteriales; family Jatrophihabitantaceae; genus CAXUNA01. The sequence continues at coordinate 36,362 of CAXUNA010000004.1, forward strand.
CGACCACACCGATCCGCCACGGCTGCGCACCCGCGGAACCGCGGACCCGCACGTCGCCGCCGCCGTTGACGCAGTGGTGGGCGAACCCCTTGTCCGCCAGCAACCAGCTCGCGCGTTCGACCGCCCAGCCCTTGACCAGGCCCGTGGGGTCGATCACGCCGGACCACAGCGGCGTGAACCACCCCTCGGTGTCGGTCCGCGCGGTGGCGCACAGGTCGAGCACGGCGGCGACGTCGGGATCGGCGTCGGCGAGGCGCAACTCACGCCGCTGCAGGCGGGAGACGTCGCTGTCGGGGCGGTAGGTGCTGAACACGGCGTCGACGTGGTGCAGCCACGCGACGTCCTCGGCCACCGCCGCCGCGGGCTCGGCGTCGTCGCGGATGTCGATCGAGAAGACCGTGCCCATACAGGGCTCGACGTGCACGGAACGCCCGGGGACGGCGGTCGGCGAGGTCACAGGCCGGCCTGGTCCAGTGCACTCTGCAACGATGCGATGTACCCCTCGCTCGTGTAGGTGGCGCCCGAGACCGTGTCGATGCCGGCGGTGCCGGCGGCCGTCGCCTCGGCGTTCAGCTGTGGCACCGCGTACTGGTTGATCTCGGCGTCGCGCGGGTTGTCCTGCGGGTACTCGACGGCCTGAACCGCGGTCACCTTGCCGCCGGTGACCGTGATCTCCACCTGGACGGGGCCGTACCGGGTGTCGGCGGCCGCCCCCGTGTACGTGCCGGCCGCCGGGGCGGCGGACGACGAGGGGGCGGGCGTCGAGGTCGAGGGAACCGCCGCTGCCGCACTGTTCCCGGTTGTCGGGACCGCCGTGGTCGGCGCAGGCAGGGTCCCCCCGGTCGGACCGGCCGCCACGGCGGCCGGGAGGGTCGCGGTGGCGAGCGGGTGGGTCTTGAACGACAGCAGCATCACCAGTCCGGTGACCGTGCCGACGAGGGCGAACAGGGCGCGTCGCATGGTGCGGGTCTCGTCTCTCGTGAGGGATCAGAACGTGAACGATTCGTGGTGGATCTGACGACGTGGGACCTTCGCCGTGCGCAACGCGGCCACCGTCGCGGTGGCCATGCCGTCGGGACCGCAGACGAAGACGTCGTGGTCGCGCAGGCCGGGGACATTCGCCGCCAGCGACTCCGCCGAGAGCGGGTCGTGGCCCAGATCCCGGCGGTGACCCACCAGGAAGTGCACCCGCGCCCCGCGAGCGCGGGCGATCGCCTCGATCTCGTGTCGGAAGACGACGTCGTCCTCACGCCCCACCCGGTACAGCAGCGTGAGCTCGCCGGACCGGGCGGGCACGGTCTGGAACAGAGCACGCAGCGGGGTGATCCCGATGCCGCCGGCGATGAGCAGGACCTTCTCCCGCCGTCGACGGGCGGCGGTCATCGCGCCGTACGGTCCCTCGGCGAGCACGCGGGTACCGGGCCGCAGGTCGCGCAACGCGGCACTGTGACCGCCGAGGTCCTTGACGGTGATGCGCAGTTTCCCGGGGATCGGTGCCGCCGAGAGCGAGTACGGGTTCGAGGCCCACCACGACCCCCGGGTGAGGAACCGCCACCGGAAGAACTGCCCGGCCTGCGGCGCGAGCTCGTCGACGCGTCGACCGGTCACCACCACCGAGACCACTCCCGGCCCCTCCACGTCGACGGCGTCGACCCGCATGCGGTGGCGCCAGGCCTGCCGGGCCGGGACGAGCACGCGGTACCAGAGCACCGCCGCGCCCACCGCGACGTAGAGCGCGGCCCAGACCACCCTCGCCGCGGGGTTCGCGACGAACTCGGCCCCGGTGGAGAACTGGTGGCTGAACGCCAGCGCCACGGCGAGGTACGTGTAGAAGTGCAGGTGGTACCAGGTCTCGTACGTCATCCGCCGGCGGGCCGCCCGGGCCGAGACCGCCCCGACCCCGACCAGCAGACCGCCGGCGACCGTGGCCATGAGGACGTCCGGGTAGCTCAGCAGCAGGGTCCCGGCCTGGTCGAGGATCCCGGCGTGGGCGCTGACCGCGTAGCCCCACGTGATGAGCAGCGCGTGGGCCACCACCAGCGACACGCTGTAACGCCCGCCCCGCGCGTGCCACACCGCGAGACGGTCCGCGCCGATGCCGCGTTCGAGCAGCGGAATGCGCGCCATCAGCGCGATCAGCACCACGACGCCGTAGCCCGCGAGCAACCCCGTGATGCGTCCGGCGTTGGTGAGCCAGTCACCGAGGCCGTGGATCGCCGGCGTGTCCGTCCACCACAGCGCGACCACGGCGCCGGCACCCGCCACGACCGTGGCCCACACCGCGGAGGGACGGGCGCGGGCCGGTGCCCGGTCCGCCGGACGGGACGGCGTGGGCGCCGGAGGACGGTCCGGGTGTGGCCGGGACGTCGCCAGAGTGCTGGTCACCGGTCCTTTCTCCCGGACGCGGCTCTCACGACCCTCTGCACTTCCTGTACGCCTGCTGTCAACGTCTCCCGTCCCGACCGCCCCCCGCCGGCCCCGGCCGGCCGCTCAGAGCCGATTCAGCGGCGGCGACGGGCATGCTGGCCCGGTGACGGGCGGGCAC
>CAXUNA010000005.1:0-34392 GCA_964252095.1 uncultured Jatrophihabitans sp.
CCACGGTGGCGGCGTCGCACGCGCTCTGCACGCCGCGCTGGTCGACGAACGCGTCACCCGCCGCCACGCCGCCGAAGACCAGCAGCGCGGCGACCACGACGAACCCGAGGATCAGGGGGACCGTCGACCCCTCGTCCCGGCGGACGGCCGGTGTCACCGGCGGGCGGCGTAGTCGTCGACGTGCACGACGAACCGCCCCACCGTCGTCACCCCGCGGCCGTCGAGGATCGACGGCACGCCGGGGAGCCCGAACCGCCGCGTCACGCACACCGCGAATTCTGCACCGGGTTCCAGGGTCGGGGCGACTCGAGGACCGTCGCAACCGGTGTCGGGTGCAACGGTCGTGATCGTGGCGTCGGCGCCGTCGAACCCCTGGTCGGACAACGCGAGCCGCACCGCCACCTCGGCACGCGCCTGCCCCTGACCGAGCGAGTCGGCGGTGGCGATCGCCCGGCCCGCCTCACGCGCCGCCTGCGTCACCGCCAGGTTGCTGCGCTGCACCGCGGCGACGGCCACGACGAGGTAGACCAGCGGGACCATGACGACCACCGCGACGAACACGAACTCGACCACCGCGTTGCCGTCGTCGCCCCGGAGCCGCGCCGACCACCGTCGCCAGAACCGCTGCAGCCTCATCGCGGCTGCTCCGACAGCACCCGGGAGCTGACGTCGATGTGCACGAACGCGCCGATCGGCAGGAACACCGACGCGATCGCGCCCTGACACCGCACGAGCACCGTCGGCAGACCGGAGCCGGCGTCGACCTCGTCGGTCGCGGTGCACGGCAGTTGCCGCGCGACGCCGGCGGACAGGCCGTCCGCGATCAGGGAGCTCGCCCGGGCCGCGCCGTCGGCGGTCGACACGTCGGCCGCTCCGGCGTACCGGGCACCGTCGGCCGCACTGCTCGCGGCCACCGTGCGCACGTAGAACAGCAGCGCCACCTGCAGCACGCCGAACAACAGGAACACCAGCAGCACCGAGATCATCGCGAACTCCGCGATCGCCGCACCGGTGTCGTCGGCCCACCGCGCGCGCAGCGCGGCCCACCGGCTACTTCGACGTGGAGTTCGTGACCGAGTCGATCGCATCGCCGATGGCCGTGGTGATCCGGTCGCGGAAGACCGCGAAGATGACGACGACCAACCCGGCCGTCATGACCGTCACCATGACCCACCCGGGCACGTCACCCCGGTCGTCATGGGTGATCCGCCGCGCCACCGCGCGGTAGCCGGCGGCGAACCACGCGGCGAGGAACTCCAACTGGGGCACGGCGGCCTCCTCAACTCGTGACGCTGACGAGCGTCAGCAGTCCGGGGTAGAGCGCGAACAGGACCGTGACCGGCAGGATCAGGAAGACGACCGGCAACACCACAGGCCAGACATGCTTTGTATTCGGACATGTGATCGAACAGCCTCCGTCTGGTCAGAAACTGTCAGAGCCCGGTGTCAGGGTCGATCCCGTGCCGACGCCAGAGCTCACCGACCGCGACCACGCCATGCTCGACCTCGAGCGGCAGTGGTACCGCTACGCCGGCGCCAAGGAGCAGGCCATCCGCGACCAGTTCGGCATGTCGGCCACCCGCTACTACCAGGTCGTCAACGCCCTCATCGACACCCCGGCCGCGCTGATCGCCGACCCGATGCTGGTGAAGCGGCTGCGCGGGATCCGCGCCCAGCGGCAGCAGCAGCGGTCCCTGCGCCGCCTCGCCTCGTGACCGTCACCTACATCCTCGAGCGCACCGGCCGCACCCCGCACGAGATCGCTGCGCGGCTGCTCGACTGGACCGTGCCCGGCAACGGGCTGCCGCGCGGGCCGTCCCGGTGCTACCTGTGCACGGCGTGCGGGGAGATCCACCCAGCGCAGCTCGTCGACGTCAACGGTCGACCGGTCGCGTCGCCGGGGTGGGGCTTGTCGCAGGAGCTCCGGGAACGCGAAGAAGGCCCCGACCACCACCCGTAGGTGATGGCCGGGGCCTGTCAGATCTGCGGTGCACCGGGCCGGAATCGAACCGGCTGCCTGGGAGCACGGGTTGGTTACCGCTGCTCGCGCCCTATGCCGGATCAGGGTCGTGATCGCGGCGCACCGCAGAAGCTAGAACGAAGCGCAGGTGCAGTGCGGCGGCGGCGTGTAGACATCGGCCGTTGGCCCGCCCTGGGCTGCGGCCCACCGCTCGAACTGGTCGTGCATCACAAGCTCGCAGCCCTGCCTGTGGTCTGCCAGCAGTGGCGTAGGGATACGAGAGAGCCGGTCGCGGCCTTCGGCTGTGCCGATGTACGGCGGGTCCGTCCGTGTGGCCATGACCTGATACTACGAGCGCCCGGCCAACGAGGCGGTCACGGCAGCGCCGTGGCAGGGTTTGACCACGTGTCGCCGTAGTACCGACCGCCGGCGGTCTGGCACTGCGCGACGAACTCGCCGCGGTCGATCGCGGCCACGGTGGGGAAGTCGCGGCCGGAGACGGTGAGGTCCTCGAAATACGCCCGGTAGAGCGCCACGCTCGGCATCTTGTTGGCCTGGCCGGCGTTCTTCGCGCCGACCGCGACGAACGGGTCGAGCGCCGCGAACGAGGCCGGTGCCGCTGTCGCGCCGACACCGGCGAACATCAGCAGCCCGGCGTTGGCGTCGTCGATCGTGACGGGGGAACCGGACGAGGCGTTCGACGCGGCCGCGGCGGGGGCCGTCGTGATGTGGCTGCTGGTGGAGTTGGGCCCTGCGGTGAGCCACCGGTCCGACGGCGTGCTCACGGGGTCGGACCGGAACAGCCCGACCACCTGGGCCGATGCCGTGCCGGTCAGCAGCGACTGCCGCGTCTTCCGGAACCACAGGCCCAGGTAGAACTGGTGGCTCGGGTTGGCGTTGACGTAGTTCAGCCGGGCCGTTCCGAGACCCAGCTTCCACGTCTCGTAAGTGGTGTCCTGGTTTGCCTGCGACGCCATGATGTGCACGCCGCCCTTGGCGGTCCGCTCGATCTTCGTCTTCGCGCCGGCGTTGTTGATGCTGCTGGTGATCGCGAATTCCCCGGGAGCGGACCCGATCGTCGCCGCGGACAACGTGGCGGCGAGGTCCGGCATCGTGCCGGTCTGCGGCACGCCGCTGTAGGGCGCGTCCGGGTGACCCGGTTCCCACAGCAGCAGCGGGCCAGCGGTGATGCCGCTGAGCAGCGCCGACGGCGGCGGCAGCGGGACACCGACGATGTTGGACCCGGCGAACTTGGTGAAGGCGGGCATCGGCTCAACGCTCCTTCGGGTAGGCCCAGAGGCTGGCCGTCAGCGACGGGATGCCAGCGCCGCTACCACCGGGCGTCATGGTGAACGGGTTGGTGCTGGTCGGCTCGCCGAGGTCGACGTGCATGAGCTTCGGGGGGTCCAGCACCGTGACCATGTACAGGCCGGCGCCCTTGCCCGCCGCGGTGCCCAGCGCCGGGAAGTCGACGCCGTTGGAGAACCGGGTGGTGTCGGCCGCGTCCCACCACCGCAGCAGCCGCATCATGCCGCTGCCGTAGTGCTGGCCGAACTGGATCCGCGGGCGCAACGACCAGGTGCCGCCCGACCCCAGATTGTTCACGCTGGCGATCCCGAGCGCGAACGTCACCGAGCGGAACACCGACCAGTCGGTGGTGCCGACCGGCTGGGTGAGGCGCTTCGTCGGCGGGAGGCCGTTGCTGTCGAGGGTGTTCCGCGGCCGGATCGGGGTGCTCTCGTCGATCAGCATGATCGCCGCGTTGTAGCCGACCGTCACGTGAGCTCATCTCCCACCGTCAGCTCGAGGCGCTCGATCGTGATGCCGCCCCACAGGCTCGCGAGCTGGTTGCTGATGCCGAGCCCGATGTTCAGGCCGCCGGCGAACGTGTTGCCCTGGTCGCCGGCCTGCGGGGCGTTCTGCGAGTACCCCGCGTTGAGCAGGCGCAGATCCCAGCTGCGGCCCGCGATCTGGAAGTGGCCGTAGGTGCCCATGCCGACCGAGGGATCCACCGGGTTGGTCGGGTACACGACGATCGACACCGCGAAGTACCCGGCCGACTCCTTGTTCTGGTTCCCGCCGATCCGAGCGTTCGCGTACTCGACGACGTGGGTGTCGACGTTCGTCGCCGAGATCGGGACGAAGTTGCCCGCGTTGTTGCGGATCGACCACTGCGCGGTCTTGCCGGTCCAGGCGACGCGGTAGAAGCCGCGGTCGATGTCCGACCCGTTCGAGTACGACTGGGTGTCGAAGTAGAACGTGAGCGCGTCACCAGCCATCGCCGTGTAGGTCACCGCGCCGTCGGTGACCGGGCCGACGTCCTGGTACTGACACGTGTAGACCCCGGACATGGTGTAGACGACGCCGTTCGGCGGGGCGGCCTCCCGGAACCGGTCGCGGCGGAGGAAGATCCCCGACCCGGAGTCGTCGGAGCCGTAGCCGTCGGACTCAGCTCCGCGGCCGCCGACGTACAGGCCGCCCGACCGGGCGTTCGGCAGGGGCGCCGAGCGCAGGAAGTGCTGCCCCAGGCCGGACCACCCGCTCTCGGGGCTGCCCGACCACACCACCGGTCCGCGCCGCTTCAGCGGGCTCATGCGGTTGGCGAGCGGCGCCGTCGGATCGTCGCTGTGGAGGATGTCCTCCGCGATGACGGTCCGCCCATCACCGCCGCCGACCGAGACCGGGTACAACGTGCTCACTTACCCCACCACCCAGACGAACTCGGGCGCCTGATCGACGCTGATGAACTTCAGCCACAGCACGGTTTCGCCCGGCAACACAAAGGGTTGGTCGCGGCCGGCGTAGATTCCGGCGCCGTAGATGATGCCGGTCTGCGCGATCTGGTCGGGCAGACCGACGCCGTCCCAACCCACCCACGCGTCGTGGCCGGCCTCGTCCTGGAACCGCATCCCCACCGTGCCGTCGGCGGCCGGCGTGGTGCGGGGCAGTCCGCGCACGGTGTGCAGCGACACCGCGGTGGCCTCGGCGACAGAGCCGTCACCGGCGAAGCCGAGGTCGGACGGGTGGCCAGCCTCGTCCGCGGCGAACCACTCGTCGCCGGGGTACTTCGTGGACACGAGCGTGTCGGACACAGCCAGGCCCGCGGTCGACTGGATGAGCTCGACCACCGTGTCGCGGAACGTCGGGTCCTGAGCCATGAGGCTCTCGACCACGGCCCGGGTGACGAACCCACCGGATGACGGGCCGATGGCGAACCGTGGGGCGGTGCTGCCCACGATCGCGAACCACACCAGGTCGTCGGGTGCTGTGCCGGCTTCGATGAACGCACCGAAGCTGCCGGTCGGGTCGGTCCGCAGTTGCCCGATCGGGGTCGTGCCATCGGCGTCGGAAGTCAGGTCGGTGACCTGCGTCCCGCCGACCTGGTCGGTCCAGGCGGTGACGACCTGGTTGGCAGCGCCGACGTAGGTGGGAAGCCGGTCCGGGTCGACCGCGTAGGCCGAGTAGTACAGGCGGTCTGCCACGGGTCAGTCCGGGACGGAAGCAGAGCTCGGGGCGGCGTGGATGCTGTCGGCGCGGGCCAGCACCGCGGCCGCGTCGTCGTCGGCCGTGGGCCCGTCGCTGACGGCAGGGGGTGTCCCGGATGACACCGAGTCGTTGAGCTCGGGCATCAACGCGACGGTCGCCGCGTGGTCGCCGGTGGGCACGACCGCGCTCTCTGCGACCTGCTTCGACGTCGACCCGGTGCCGGTGATCAGACCGGCGATCAACGTCTTCACCGTGGTGAACGCTGCCGCGCACGCAGCGACGACCGCCGACGTGAGCAGCTTCTGCCACGCCGACCAATCGGTGAAGTGCTCGACATCCAACCCGGAACTGGCCCAGGCCACCGACAGCGCGCCGATGAACGAGCCGACGAAGGTGTACGCGATCCGCTCGAGCGCGTCGAGGACGAACGTCTTGGTGACGGCGGGCATCTCAGGCTCCCTTGACGGTGGCGGTGAGGGTCAGGTGCTTGGCCAGTTCGATGGCGAGCGGTTGCCCCAGCTGCGTGACCAGCGCGGTCGCCAGCGTCGGGACGTCGACGTCACCGGCGGTTCCGCCGCCGGAGACGTGCGCGATGGCGGCCTGGAGGGAGGCGATGCGGTCCGAGATCCCGCCGGGGGCGGTGACGACCTGCGCGGCCGCGAACGCCTTGGCTGGTCCGGTCTCGCGGTCGCCGGCGCCGGGGTAGCCGACGGCGACGCCGGCGAGGCGGCGGATCTCCGTCAGTTCGGCCGGGGTGGTGTCGAGCAGCGTCGCGAGCTTGGTGACGGTCGCGGCTTCGGTGGCGGTGCGGGCCTGCTTGCCGGAGCCTGCGGTCACGAGCAGGGAGACCATCCGGAACAGCTCGCTGAGCTGCGTTGCCTGGGCTGGGGTCATGTCGTCCTCCGTGATGGGTGTGGCCGTGCCGCCCTGGGTGGTGTGGCCGTTGGCGATGGCCCAGAAGGTGCGGCCGGTGATCTCGTTGAAGTCGACCTGGCCGCCGGCGAAGTCCTGGCCGTTGCGGAACTGGTAGAGGTCCGCGTGTGCGGACCGGCGCCCGCTGGACCAGGCGTAGGTCTGCCAGTAGAAGATGCGGTTGCCGAACCGCCCGAAGAGGTAGTCGATGAGGTCGGCCTTGCCGTACACGCCGACGTTGCCGTCGCCGAGGACGGAGAGGGCGCCGTCGACGGCGTCTCCGATCGCGGCGAACTTCGAGCGCGGCACGTCGAAGTCGGCGGAGAAGATGATCGGGTGGCCGCCGAGCCCGAGGCTCTGAGCGAACCGGTAGGCAGCGGTCGCCTGTCCGACGCCGGCGCTGCGACCGACGAAGTCACCGGGGCCGGCCTCGTAGTTCAGCCCGAGTGACAGGCCGGAGGAGCGGAACAGGGCCACCTCGGTCGGGGTGAGGCCCTTGCCGTTGCCGTACAGGTAGCGCATGCACCCGACGACTCCGTGGGCGTGTGCCAGGGCGTGGTCGATCCGGCTGAACGAGTAGTCGAGGACCTGCAGGGTGCCGTTGGCCATCAGCGCGTCTCCTCGTCTACGTGGTTCAGCCTCTGTGCGAACTGCTCGAGCAGTTCGGGGTGGCGCCGGATCAGATCGCGCGTGCGCTCGGGCAGGTCGACGAGCGGATCGTCAGGGCCGCGGGCCACGCCCCACACGAGGCAGCCGCCCGCGCCGACAGCCGCGGTCGCGGCGATCCATGTGCCGGGTGTCGGCGGTGTCGCGGCGGCCAGCAGCAACGCCTGCCCGATCCCACCGGACGCCGTGAGCAGGCTGATCGCGGCCAACGGCGGCGCCGTCGCTGTCCCGCGGGCAGCCCAGGTGCCGAACAGTGAGGCGCCGAGCACGATCGCCATCAGCGCGAACGTCCCGCCGCGGACGAGCAGCAGCCAGCTCACGACTTCGCCTTCGGTGTCAGCGGCGGAGGCGGCAGCGTCACCCGCTGCGCCGGCGGCTGGCCGGACCGGTGCGCCAGGATCTCGTCAGTGGCCTGCCAGTCCCACTCCCGGTGCACCGCGTCCTGGTCGCGGTCCGCCTGCGCTTCGGCCTCGAGCTGCTCGACGCGGGTGGTGAGGTGGGCGACCTGCTGCTTCAGGTCCTCGACCTGCGCGCTGCGCGCGGCCTTGGTGGCGCGGCGACGGGCGGAGGTCCACGAGTCCCAGATCTTGCGGACGGCCGGGACGTTCTTCGTCGCGAACGCGATCAGCAGAGCAGCGATCGCGACTCCGACGAACACGTAGATGTAGACGCGGTTGTCCTCGACGGACTTGGGGACGGGGGGAGCCGCCAAGGTCCAGATCACTCGCCAATGTCCTCGCGCTCGCTGGGGGCTGGACCGGTGCGTAGTGCAACAACGAAGTGCATGGCCGAGATGAACGCGAGATCACCCGCGGAGCGGTAGCCGTTCCAGCTGTCACGACTGCCCAGGGATGCCACGACACCGATGGCCAGCGCGCCGTAGATCATGAACAGCCAGCCGTGCCCGATGAACACCGCGAGGTGCGCGCGTGACGTGATGCCGACCAGGAGCACCGCGGCTCCCGCGAACATCGCGATCCCCCAGATCCACAGGGGAAACGCCGCTTCGATGACGCTGGTCGCCGGGAGCGGCGGGCCTGGTTGGGTGCGGACCGGGCTGGGCGTGGTGGCGTAGTCGGCGCCCCGGACGGTGGCCACCGTCAGCAAGCCGAACAGCAGCACCCACAGGTCGACGCCGTCGAGCTCGGCCGGCCGCCACGTCTGACGGCGGTGCGGTCGCAACGTCACGACATGGACCCGAGCGCGTGGTAGGCCACGACGAGGTTGGCGTTGGCCATGCCGGTGCCGGCGTTGTTGCGGGCGGCGAAGGTGAACAGCGTCGCCGCGCGGGTGCCGATGATGACCGAGGAGAACCCCCCGGCGCCGGTCGCCGGGCTGGCCACGACGTCGGGCACGTCCTGGAACCCCGTCGGGAACGTGATGGTCCCGTTGCCCGAGGCGTTCGTGGTGACTGCGACGGTGTCGGCCTGCAGCTGCCGCTGCGGCACGATCCGCTTCCACGCGGTGCCGGTGCACTTCAGGTAGGTGTCGAGGGCGATGTCGTACAGCTGCAGCCCCGACTCCTTTAGCTCGGTGCTCGCGGTCGGGTAGTCGCTGCTGTCGAGGACCGGCAGGACCCCGCCGGCCGATGCGGTGAACCGTCGGTTCTGCACGACCGTCGGCGTGCCACCTCCGGCCGCCGGCACGGTGATCCACCCGAACACGTGCGCCTGCGTCAGCGCCGTCGAGCCGTCGGCCATGACCGTGGGCCGCGCCGGGCTGGCGTTGGGGGTGCCCGCCTTGTACTCGACGACGGCGGTGGCCTGGCCGCCGACGTCGATGGCGTTGTCCTTGATCCGCAGGTACACGGCGTCGATGCGGGGGTTCGATGCGTCCGCCGCGGCGAGCGCGCCGGACTCCTGCGCGGTGATCGCCCAGTTGTACGGACCCGCGAAGGTCTGCACTTTCGGGTCGAGCACGCCGGAGCAGATCGCCACCCGCCATGACGATCCGACGACCGACAGCACGGCCGGCGTGCCGACCCGCAGGCCGCTGCGAGCCCCGAGCACCCGGCCTGAACCGGCTCCGTAGAGCACGGACCGCGCGGCGCGCTCGTCCTGGGCCGCGTACTGCGGGGACCCGCCGACTGCGTCGATCGGGTTTGCCACCACCGTCACGTTGCTGACTCCTTCACAGGGCCGTTACGATCACCCGTCACTGCGATCGGATGAGGAACATGAACAGGACGAAGGTCGGCGGGATCGCCGCGGTGCTGCTGGCAGGCGCCGCCGCAGGTGTCATCGGCGGGTTCGCGCTCAGCGGGAACGCCACGGAGGCGCCGCCCGCCCACGCGCCGAGCGCGGTTACCGTCGTCGAGACCGTCACCAAGGCCGCCACGCCGGCGCCGGTGAAGCCGCGCGCCGCGGCCACGCCGGTCAAGACCCCGCCTACCGTTGCTCCGGTGACAGAGACACCGACACCCGCACCGGCGAAGACCAGTGAGGCGCCGGCCGCGCCTGCTCAGAACGACCCCGCCCCGGTCTCCACGAAGAGTCCTGGTGGGTCCGTGATCGGGGATGACGGGGTTCCGCGGCCGCCGCGCCCGCCGCTGACCGCGCCGTCACCGACGCAGTAGAGCTAGGACGACTGCTGCCCGGTGAACCGCATCGCCTGGGCGTAGCACGAACCCGAGCCGCCGGTCACCCGCGCCTGCAGCTCGACCAGCTTCACGTCGCCGATCGCGACCCCAGCTGGGAGACCCGCGTCTGTGGACCAGGTTCCGAACGAGCTCGACACCGGCTCGACACCGCTGCCGACCTGAGCGCCGTCGAGCAAGACCCTGATCTGCCCGCTGGTGTCGGCGGTGTGCTCGATCTGCCACGTCAGCTTCGGGTTCTGGATCTCCATGTACGCGTGAGCGATCGTCGTCCACCCGGTGTTCGTGGTCTGCGGCCAGAGCAGCACGTTGGTGTTGACCAGCGTGACGTCGCTGACGTGCGGGTTCGCCAGCCCTTTCCCGCTCAGCGCGTCCGGCGCCAGCACCGCGATCCCGTCGGTGTCGCGGATGCTGAGCACCTGGTGCAGCGGCAGTCCGTCGTTGGACCGGTCGGCGAGGTCGAGCACCGTGTACTCGCCGCCCGGCCCGACAGACCTGATCACGAAGCCGTTCTGCGGCTTGTCCATGTCGGGGAGGAACCCCAGACGCAGCAGCACTCCGGCGTTGTCGTAGGTGAGGATCTGCAGCTGCCCGCCGCCGCGCACCTGGGCGCTGCCGCCGTCGTTGACGACCAGCCCGCCACCGTCGTTGACCTCGATGCCGCCGCCGCCGTGCACGGCCAACGCGCCGCCGTCGTTGACGTTCACTCCGCCGCCGCCGTGGACGTTCACGGCGCCGCCGCTGTTCACGTTGACGCCGTGGTCCCCGGTGTCCGGGTCGGTGCCCAGCGAGACCAGGGTGTTCTGGTCGGCGCTGTCGCGCAGCAGCGTTGCACCGTTCGCGATCGAGGTGGCCTCCGCGGCGCGGGCGGCGAGGCCCTCGCGCAGCTTCCGCTCGAGGTCGTCGACGCGGCGCTGACCGAACGAGGCGTCGCGGGGCAGGTGGTTCATGATCCCTGGTGACGGGGTTGTCATGTCAGTTCAGCTCCGGGACGGCGAGGAACGGGGTGACGGAGTTCGGTGACCACTCCCAGGAGATGCACCGTCGGGTCCCGTGGGGGTGGTCGGGTAACAGCCACTCGTCGTCGAGGTCGTAGCCGACGTCGTCGCCGAGGTTCCAGTCGTCGATCAGCCGCGGCGCCCGCGCGCGGTCCGCGGTGAGCGCGATGCCCTTCGATCCCTGGGTCAGCACCGACAGCCACGCCGAGGCGTGGGTGTTCAGGATGTCCTGCTGCTGCTGGGATGTGTCGGGGGTGCCGCGGTACTCGTAGGTCGGCCGGTTGTCGTAGTTCAGCGACCGGTACCGCGCCGACTGAGCACGGGCGGTGCCCTGCCCGGACGCGACAGCGAGCACGTCGTTGGCGCCCTTGCCGGCCGAGTAGTCCTCGACGTACTCGACGTCGGTGACCGGACCCGGCAGCGCGAACGTCGCGGCCGGGCCCTGCCCGGCCGGGGTGGCCTGGCCGATCCGCTCGCCGACGTACAGCACGGGGGTGACGCGTTCCGGGTCGGTCTGCATCTCCCACTCGACGGTCCACTCGACGCCGCCGAGGAGGTTGGAGATCGACTGCATCACCGAGTACACCGTCTTGTCGTCGGTGTCCTGCCAGCCGGTCGCGAGGTTCGGTCCCGGGCTGAGGGTCACGACCCGGATCGGCAGGCCCGGCAGCGCGCCGGTCCTCACGTAGGTCTCGACCAGCTGCTTCACGATCAGCGACTGCTGCGTCGCCACCGACAGGAACCCGACGTAGCGGCGGTCGAAGTACGCCTCGAGCGTTGCCAGAGACAGCTGCACCGACCGGCCGCTGTTGCCGCCGGACTTCAACGCGCGGGTGCGGGCCAGCCCGAGGCCGGCCCACAGCACCCGGTCGTAGACGATGCTGCCCGGCGACGTCGTCAGCGCCGCCCAGAAGGTGGCGCCGGGCTTCGTCGCGCGCATCCACGCCTCGACCGGCGGGGTGCGGTCCGGGACGATCGGCAGGACCGCCGACACCGTCTCGTACCGGCCGAGGGTCCGCTTCAACGGGTACTTCGCCACGAGCGTCGGGAAGTACTCGATGATCTTGCCGGTGGTGGCCTCGCACGCCACCCACAGCGGCGGCACGAGGTCGCTGGTCTGGTCCGGCGGGATGAGGTCGCCGACGGTCGGGATTCCGGTCACCAGGCTCCGTCCGGGTAGGTCCAGGTGACGCGGGCGGTGGTGTTGTCGAGCTCGGCGCAGCTGAACCCCAGCTGGTTGTCGCCGGGCTCCAGCCCGAACCAGCCGCGGCTGATGACGTACCCGGCGCGAGTGGTGGTTCCCTGGGCGAGCACCTGCTTGTTCTCCATGTCGATCGTGAGGAACTCCCCGTCGAGGAGGCTGACCGATGCGGCGAACACCAGCTGCCGCCCCGCTGTCAGCGACGTCAGCACCATCGGCGGGGACGGACCGTCGATCCGCGCCCACAGCGGCGCGCGGACCTTGCCCGGGTTGTTGATGGTGACGATCCCGCTCGAGGTCACCGCCGGGTAGATCAGCGGGTACCGGATCGGGTAGGTGAGCCCACCCGACTGCGCGGCCGGCGGGATCGGGTCGGTCGACAGGGTCGGGCCCAGCTTGCGTTGGTCGCCGGCGAGCAGCGACATCGACCAGTCCGCCTCGGTCGGCGACGTCGGGTTGATCAACGGCTGACCGCCGTGGATCACCCGCGCCGACCGGGACTTCTGCCGCTCGGTCACCGACAGCGCACCGGAACGCTGCGGGCCAGTGAGCACCGCGTGGAAGTTGTCCATCGCGTCGAGCAGCGCGTCGGTGTTCGGCGCGAACACCTTGCCGGTCAGCTGCACCTGCCGGGACCCGAACACCGGGTCGCCGAGCAGCTGCCCGTCGCCGACCGGGTTGTCGGTGGCGTCGAACTTCGGCGTCGACGGCGAGCGCCACCCGTCGTCCTTCGAGACGTACCAGCGGCACCCGAGGTCATCCTCGATCGCTCGGATACCCTGCCACGCCACGAAGTCCGGCCCGACCTGCCACCGCGCCGGACGGCGGCCGTCGATGACGGCTGACTCCTGCGCGCCGATCAGAGGCATCTACGGCACCTCCAGGTCACGGCGACAGGAACGAGTCGATGCGGTGGATCTCGCTGGCGATCTGGGCGTAGTCGAGGTCCGGCGGTGGGTTCACGGTGATCTGTGTGCTGCGACCTCCGCCGCCGCCCGAGATCGCCGCCAGCGCGGCCTGGGCCAGCTTGGTGTTGGCCTCCAGGTTCGCGTTGCCGGTGCCGACGTCGGTGACCCGTTCCGCCCGGTTCGCCTCCGCCAACACCGCCAGGGTGCCGCCGGAGGTCGGGAGGATGTCCGCGCCCTTCGCGAGGTGCGGGATGTCGGGGATATCCGGGAGGTCGGGCACGAAGGGGATCTTGTTGAAGGTGTGGATCAACGCCGTGTTGATCGAGTGAATCGCGACGTTGAGCGCGGAGATGAC
Source organism: uncultured Jatrophihabitans sp. (assembly GCA_964252095.1). Classification (GTDB taxonomy): domain Bacteria; phylum Actinomycetota; class Actinomycetes; order Mycobacteriales; family Jatrophihabitantaceae; genus CAXUNA01. The sequence goes on from CAXUNA010000005.1 coordinate 13,083, forward strand.
CCCGTTGAGCGCGCTCTTCAGCGCGCCCGGCAGAGCGTCGAAGATCCCCGTCACGAAGTTCTTGACCGGGTCGAACACCGTGTGGAAGGCGGTCGAGATCGCGGTGCCCGCGCCGGTGATCACCGTCTGGATACCGGACAAGACACTGGACACCGTGCTCTTGATGGCGTTCCACACAGTCCGGAACGAGCTCCCGAGGTCCGTGACGATGCTGATCATCTGCTGGATCGCCGGCAGCATGTTCTTCAGGATGTAGCCGGTCATGGTGGTCAACGCGTCCAGCAGCGGCGTGAGCACCGGAGTCAGCGCCTTCAGCACCTGGGCGACGAGCTCGATGATGGCGATCAGCGGCACCATGCCGACGGTCTGGAACGCCAGGAAGATCGAGACCAGGTTGCCGATCAGCGGCAGCAGTGAGGTGAGGATCGGGGCGAGCGCGCCGACGAGCGTCGACACGACCGGCAGGATCGCCGACACCAGCTGCAGGAACACCGGCGCGAGCGTCTGCAACACCTGACCGAGCGCCACGAACACCGGCGCCAACGCACCACCGACCTGCTGGATCACCGGCGCCAGCGCGGTCGCCAGCTCCTCGATGATCGCGAGCAGCGGCTGCAGCAGCGGCTCGATCAGCGACACCAGCACCGGCAGCAGCGTCGTCACGACCTTGGCCACCGCGCCGAACGCCGCGGCCAACGGACCGAGCACGGGCGCGAGGGTGGTGAGGATCTGCCCCAGGCCGGCGCCGAGCGCGGTGAACACCGGCGCGAGCGAGGCCAACGCGGGCGCGAGGGCCGTGATGAACGCGGAGATGCCCGGCGCGAGCGCCGTGATCCCTGCGGCCAGCGCAGGCAGGATGGCCGTCACGACCTGACCCAGCCCCGACGCCAGCACGCCAGCGAACTGCGTGAGCACCGGGCCGATCTGCGCGAGCGCGGCGGCGAGCACCGGCCCGATGGCCTGCACCAGCGGGCCGACCTGCGCGGCGATCGCTGCGATGACCGGGGCGACCTGGGTGAGGATCGGCAGGATCGCGGCGAGGGTCTGCTGCGCCGCGGTGAAGAACTGGGTGAGGGCGGTCTGCCCGGCCGCGGAGTTGAAGAAGTCCGCCGCGGTCTGGGTGATCTTCTCCAGCGACCCGAGCAACCCACCGCCGGCGGCGCTGGCGGCGGAGAACACCGACCCGATGACCGAGGCGACGTTGCCGATGATCCCGGCGAGCTGACCGAACGCGGCGATGGCGTTCTGGATGAACGCCGCGAGCGCGCCGGAGTCGGCCGCACCGGACAGCGCGTTGCCGAGCTCGGCGCCGATGCTGCCGATGGTCTTCGCGATGCCGGGCAGGAACCCGGCGCCGACGCGGACCAGCCCGGTGAGCCCGTCGAGGAACGGCTGCAGCGCCGGGGACAGCGCCGACACCGAGTCGCGGGTCGACGCGAACACCGCCGACAGGGTGTTCAGCGAGGCGCTGGACCGGGCGAAGTCGAGGAACCCGGTGACCAGCTTGTTGAGTGGTCCCGCGATCCCAACCAAACCCCGCTGCAGCACCGGGAGCGCGGCTCCACCGAGCAGAGTGATCCGGTCCGCCACGCCGGACAGCAGCTGATCCTGGACCGCGAGCTGCATCCGGTCGAAGGCAGGCTTCAGCGCGAGGACCGCCAGCACCGCGGCGCGAGCGTTCGGGGACAGCTTCGCCATCGCCTCGGCGAACGCGTCGACGCCGCCGGCCGCGCCGCCCGCGGACTCCGCCGACTTCGCGAGTGCGTCGGCGAGCGCCTCCTGCGCGAACACCTGCTGCTGCTGCGCGTTCGTCAACGCCTGCTGGGTATCGCCGACCTGCCGGTTGGCGTCGGCGAGCTTCTGCTGCGCCTCGATGACGACGTCGGAACCCTCGACCCCGGCCTTCGACGACTTGGTCTGCTGGGCCGACAGCTCCTTGTAGTTCTGGGTGGTCTCGGCGACACGCTGCTTGGCCTCGTCAACCGCGAGCACGTAGGCGTCGAGGTCGGAGCCGGTCACCCCGTTGAACTGGGCGTTGGCGAGGTCCTGCTGCGCCTTCGCGAGCGCGGCCGCGGCCGAGCGTTCGTCGAGCGCCGCCCCGGACACCTGCAGCCGCAGGTCTTCGAGCTGCTGCTGCGCCTCGGCGCGGGCGTCGGTCAACGCCTTCTGGGCGTCCAGCTGCGCCTTCTGCGCGTCCTGGACGTCACGCTCCGCACGCGTGAGCGCCTGGTCGGCCTGAACGACGCCGTAGCGGGCCTGCTCGATCTGCCGGGCCTGCTGGCGCGCCTTGTCGGCGGCGTCGCTGCCGGACTTCCCACCGCCACCACCGGACGACTTCCCGGCAGCGGACAGCGCCGCGCCGATGCCCTTCACGCCGAGCCCGACGGTCGCGACGACCGCGCCGATGCCCGCGAGCGCGGCGGGGATCAGGGCTGCGACACCGGCGGCCTGCGACAGCGCGGCGACCAGCTCGAGCGCGCCGGCGCTCGCCGCCTGCAAGGCACCGGCCGCGACGGTGGCCACCGAGGCGATCGACACGCCCTTGCCGATCCGCGTCAGCACGGAGCCGAGGTCGAGGACCTTCGACTTCATCGCGCCGAGATCGGCGGTGAACCGGTTCTTGTCGACGGCGACGTTGATCTTGGCGCCGGACCCGTTGAGCGAGGCCTTCAGCCGCTCGAGCTCGGCGCGGGCCAGCGCGGTGTTCAGCGAGGTGTTGATGCTCAGCGACGTCGCGTCGAGCCGAGCCTGCAACGCCTTCAGGTCGTTCAGGGCGCCGGTGTCGTCGAGTGAGGTGCTGATGTTCAGCGTGGTGGTGCGCTCGACCCGGTCGAGGAACGCCTTCAGCGCGGTGGAGAAGTCACTGGTTTCCGGGAGAACTCAGATGTCGAATGCCTGCACGGCCGACGATAATTCCGGCGGGTGAAGACATTCGGTGATCACCTCAGTTCTGGAGGTAGGCCACTGCGCGACGCAGAAGCGAAGGGTCATCTCGGAAGAGGCCGATGCCTTTGTTGCATCGCCCGCAGAGGAGTCCGCGGATGCGACCGGTGGTGTGATCGTGGTCGACTTCGAGCACATCCAGGCCTAGCGAGACAGGGTCGCCGCAGATGGCGCAACCGCCGGCCTGGGCGACGACCATCTGGTCGTACTCCTCGGGTGTGATCCCGAAGTTCAGCCGCAGCTTCTGACGTCGTCGGTAACCGGGGTCCCGCTCGTGCCTCGCCCGCTCGAAGTCGGTCGCGTAGTGCGACCCGCAGATATCACCCTTGCGCTGCGGCCGGTCACAGCCCTCTCGGACGCATCGCGGTCTGCAGGCCTCGGAGCAGTAGCTCGGCGCCCGGCCCAGCGAGCCGTTGCGCCGGATGCTCCTGGGGACGGCCACACCACAGCCGAAGCACCGGCCTGTCTTCCCCGTGCGCGACACGACGAGCCCACCTCCGACGATGTGAGAGCGGTCGGAGGTGGGCTCGGTCGGGTGCTACGGCAGCGCTTGGTCCAGGTCGACGACGACGCCGCCCGATGCCGGGTGCGGGGCCGCACCTTCGGAGTCCGGCAGGTTCGGCCAGGGTTGCCCGGCGAGCGCCGCGTACTGGCCGGCGGCGATCCACCGGTCGGTGGACCACCCGCGTTGCTTGCGCCGCGCGAGGAGCCGCCCCTGCCACGAGTCAGGCGCGGCTTTCGGCCGCGGCCGCTCGCCTTCGTCGTCGACCACCGGGCGGGACCGGATCGACGCCATCAGCGCGCCGTCGTCCGGCATCTCCCACAGCAGCTCGAGGACCTCGCGTGCTGTGATGGATGCGCCGACGCGGAGGACGTCGGCTCGTAGTGAGATCCCGCAGTAGTGCCGCAGGTCCCACTGCACTGCGGAGAGGTGCTCCTCGATCAGCTCGAGGAGCTGGGAGCTTCCCCCGAGTCGGCGACCACCTGACCGAGCAGCACGATGAGGTCGACCTCGTCGGCCGTCTGCGCCCACAGCCGGAACCGGTCCGGCTCCACCGCGCAGGTCGCGAGCATGTCCTCGATGTCGGCCATCACCCGCAGCATCGAGGCCTTGTCGGCCATGCTCGCGCCCTCGGCCGCGGCCGCGCGCATCAGACCCTCGACGGTGTCCATCTCCGGCAGGCGGCTGAACGCCTCCACCAGGTCGGCCCGCTGCCGGCGGGGCAGCTGGTGCAGGCTGGCCATCACCGGGAACGTGCTGACGTCGACGTTGGCCGCGACGATCATGTCCTCGATTGTCCCGGCGTCCGGCCGCGGAGCCGCGGGCCTGGCGGCCGCCTTCGAGGCCGCCCTCTTCGCCGCCGGCGCCTTCTTCGGCTTCGTTGGTGCGCTCACGCCGCGACCCCGGTCGGGGCCACCGAGTACGGGAAGGCGAGCGTGGACGACTGCAGCACCTGCGTGGCCACCGGCATCGACGCCAGCTTCGAGGTGTCGAAGTTCTCGCCGTCGGCCGCGAGCGTCGACCCGCGCGGGTAGTACCGCGGCTGGTACTTCGACCCGTTCTGGATCGACAGGAACAGCGCGTGCTCGGTGCCCTGCGGCTTCGCCGGCGCCTGCACCGACCCGTCGGTGGCCGACACGACGGAGTTGGCGCCGTGGTAGAGCTTCAGGCTGTCGACGTCGTACTGCAGCAGGCTGTACGCGATCGAGTAGGTCACCGGCGCCTGGCTCGACTCGATCGCGGAGGCCTGCCACGCGTCCTGCGTGGTGATGTCGCCGCCCGAGCGGTTCACCTGCATCGGGGAGTCGTTGTCGGTGTAGCCGGTGTCGATCCAGGGCGTCCACGCCCCACGCAGGGTGACCGCGACCGCCGGGGTGGTGCCGGCGGTGAACGTCGCACCGGTGCTGGTGATCGTCTGGGTGGTGACCTCGGGGGCGATGATCGCGACGTACTGGTAGGCGTTGTAGCCGGGCAGCACCGCGACGTTCCCGGCGCCGACGCTCGACAGCGACGCCAGCGCCGAGGCGATCGCCCCGCAGTTGCCGTAGATGCTGTCCGCCGTCGGTGCGGCGAGGGTGGTGAGCACCGCGGTCGCGGTCTGCCCGCCCACGGCGACCGGGACGCTGGCCGCGGTCGGGGTGCCGGAGATGTTGATGATCTGACCGGGCGGGGGCGTGTCGACCGGCGCGCGGAAGTAGCGACCGGTGCCCGGGACGATGACGGTCTTGGCGTTCTTCGGCATGTGCGGGTTCCTCCCAAGGTGGGTGCCGACGTCCGGGTGGACGTCACGCGAAGGTGGTGGTGCGGGCCGCTCAGCCCACGCTGAGCGGTGGAACGACAGTCACGGCGCTGACGGCCTGCATCCATGTGCGGTGGTCCGGCACGGTGCCGTTGCGGTTCTCGAACGGGGCGGTGCGTTCCTCCCACCGCGTGATCGACCCGAACGGTGTCGGGCGGGCGTGCCGCTGCGCGAGCAGCAGCGCCGCCTGCGCGGTGCTGCACACCTTCAGGGCGAGGTCGCGGCCGTCGACGGTGGTGGTGTCCCACGCCCACACGTTGACCTCGAGCAGCGCCTGCTCGACGCCGAGCTCGTTGTCCAGGCCGCCGGCGCCGGGGATGCGACGGACCTGCACCACCGGGTGCGGCTTGCGGCCGGCGGGGCCGTACTCGCTGACGTCGGGGGTGATGTCGGCGAGCTGCCGCGAGATCAGCCAGATCGCGAGCTGCTCGACGTCGCCGCGGAGGTTGATCAGCGGCACGGCGTCACACCCTCGGCAGCGAGCTGAGCGTCTTCTGGACGATGTGCTGGCCGGCGTGGACGCGGCCCTGCTCGTCGGTCCAGCCGTACTCGATGGCCTCGGCGCCCGGGTCGGATGGGCCGACGAACCGGTCCTGCTTCGACGGCGAGGACTTGTCGACGCTGACCCGGATCGAGTCGACGTAGTCGCCGGTGTCGATGTGGTCGGCGGCGACGCCGATCATCAGCTTCTCGACCTCCTCGGCTGCGGCGTCGAGCACCGGGCCGAGGTCCTTCATCCGTGCGATCTTCGAGCCGACACCGGGGTAGACGAAGCTCACGGGGTGTCCTCCGGTATCGGTGGCGGGGTCGTCGCGATCAGCGTGACGGCGACGTGGCGGGTGCTGCGGCCGCGGCGGTAGGGCACGGGCTCGCCGTGGACCTCCCAGTCGCGGCCGTCGTACCGGACGCTCGCCCACGGGCCGCCCGGGAACGACCGGCCGGTGAACGACCGGACGGTGTCCACGGACTGCCCGAGCGCGGTCGCCTCGTCGGTGCTGACCGGGTGCACCATCCCGAACACGTTCACCGGGGTGTCGGCGGGCACTCGGATGGTGTTGCCGCGGCCGGTGACCTTCTCGACCTCGACGAACACCTCGAGCTTTTCGTCGCGGCGGTCCAGCAGGCTCACCAGCACGGCCCCAGCGTCGTGGTGGTGCGGATGGTGCCGAACGGCAGCCGCGAGGGCGGCTGCAGCGACGTCAGGTCCGGGATCGACGACATCAGCAGGCCGGTGGACGCGGCCACGCCGAACCGGCTGTAGCCGTACCCGCCTTCGTTCTCCTGCGTGAACCCGTCCGGGTTCCGCATCACCGACGCCACCCACTCCGCGACCAGCGTGTTGACCAGGTCGGGGTCGAGGGTGTGGGCGGCGAGTCGGTCGTCGATGGTGCGCAGGCCGGGCTGGTTGCGCAGGATGCTCGACGCGCGACGGCACTTCGCGTTCGCGTCGAGCGCCTCGTCCTCGGAGAGGGGCCGCCACACCTCGGCGACGTCGGCGTCGGTGGCGTAGATCGCGCCGTGCTCACCGGTCGCGCCGATCATCGGCATGGCGGTCCCCTTCCTCGGTCGTCAGTCCTGCTGCTGGCCGGCGTCGGCCGGCGGCACCAGGCCGCCGGTCATCGACGCCGGCAGCACACCGGGCGCGGACGCGTCCTCGAGCAGCTGCTCGGGGATCAGGTCCGCCGCCCAGTCCGGCGCCGGCTGACCCTTCTGGATCACCGTCACCGAGCCCGACCGCGGATCCGCGATGTGCACGGTCTCGGTGAGCCGGTACTCCTTGGGCACCTCGACCACGACCGGCTCGGTCGTGGGGTTGGTCGTGTCGTCGGCCATGCCGGTCACGCTCCGTCTCGGGTCACGGGCTTGTCCGCGGCCTTGATCGCCTCGACGATCTGGTCGCGGGTCGCGCCCTCGGGGATGTCGACGTCGACCTCGGCGGCGTACAGCGCCCACACCTCGGCGCCGGACCCCATGCCGGACATCGGCGGGGGCGTGCCGGGGTCGCGGGGCGCGGCCTGGCGTTGCGGCGCCTCCTCGACGCCGTCGTCGTCCCAGGCGGCGTCGTGGTCGATGAGCTTCGCCCAGTCCTTCGGGACGTCGTCCCCGGGCTTGAACACCCGGGTCTCGCCCTTCGGGTTGTGGACGTGGACGGTGCTGTTGAGCGTCTTGGCCATGGGTCAGCTCCCCACGTTCGCGACCATGAGCTTGCGGGCGTCGTCGAGGATCGGCATCGCGACCGCGTCGACGACGACGATCTCCCGGAACGGGACGCTGGAGGCCTTGTCGATGATGCCGACGATGCCGGGGGCGTCCTCGAAGGAGAAGTCGACCTCGGCCGAGTTGACCAGCTCGAGCGCGGTGGCGGTCACGCCGTACTCGACGTGCGCCAGGTCCTCCAGGTTCGGCGGGAAGAACGGGATCCGTCCCTCGGGGATCACCCGCGTGCTGACACCGTCGACGTCGAGGCGCTCGTCGAACGGGTCGAGCGGGGTCGGGAGACCCTCCCCCTCAAGGAACTCGGTGAGCTCGGCGCGGCTCACGCGGGTCCGGCCGGTCTGCGCGCCCGCCACGGCGTTGATGATCTCCGTGCACCGGGTGAGCTGACGCATGTACTTCAGCGTCGGCAGGAACGACCCGGGCAGGAACCCGTTCAGGTCGTTGTAGGCGTCGCACCACGACAGCAGGTCCGAGTACATCGGCGCCGTCGTGCTCGTCCACGGCGTGGTGGCCGTGACGAGGTTGCCGGTCGGGACGCCGAAGTCGGCCTCGCCGGGGCCGCCGGCGTAACCCGCGAGACCGCCCTCGTTGATGGACAGCTTGCCGTCGGTGAGCAGGTCACCGAACGCGAGCTCGACGCGGTTGAGGACCTCGTTGGTGAGGTTCTCCGAGTCGTTGTAGACCGCCGCGGCGAGCGCCGCGACGTTGCCGCCCTGGAGTCGAGCGAACTCCAGCTGCAGCCGCTCGAGCTCACCGGTCTCCAGCGAGGACGACAGCGGCAGCATGCGCACGCGCTTCTCCGAGCCGGCGTCGCGCTGCGACACGTGGACGCGGCCGTCGAAGGTGCGGTACTTGGCCGTGCGGTTCGTCCGGATGATCTCGGCGAAGTCGACGGTGTTGGTCTGGTTCTCCCGACGCGGGAACAGCTGCGTCAGGCGGGTGTTGGGCGGCTGCGGCACGTCGCGCACGAAGGTGGTCTGCGCGTCGGGGGTGACCGGCCCGTCGAAGAGGATCGGCATGTCGTTGTTCTCCTGTCTCGGTCCGGATCAGACGAAGTCGATGAGCTTCAGGGCGGTCTGCGCGGCGGCGTCCACCGAGCCGACGCCCGACTGGAGCGGCAGCCTGACCTTGCGCACGAAGCCGTGGATGAGCAGCGCGCTCCCGACGTCCTTGGTGAGGTCGCCGACGTTCGGCACCTTCACGGTCGAGAACAGCAGCCCGCGGCACACCTGGCGGCCGTCGCTGGCGGCCGGGTCGTAGGGGCCGACCACGGTGACACCCCCGCTGGCCGTGGCCGCGGTGATGACGCCGAGGGCGATCCCGGACTTGATGAAGCCGTTCGGGAAGTGGGTGTTCGCCGTGAACGTCGACACGTCGAGCGTGCACGGCGGCGTCTCGTCGCTGCCGTGCAGCCCGAGCATCCACGAACGGTCCTCGACGAAGTACTGCGTGCTCTCCACGCCGATGCTGGTCATTCGCTGGTCCCTTCAGGGGGTTCCGGTTGGTGGTGCGCCGTCACGCCTTGTCGGCGGAACGCGCGCGGTTGCCGAAACGCTTCTGCGCCTCGGCCTTGCCGGCCTCACGGCCGGAGTGGGACATCTCTTTGCGACGTCCCTGACCCAGATCGGGCCCTTTGCCGCCCCTGACGGGCACGAGCTTCGCCACCTTCGCGGCGACCTTCTCTCGGTCGACGCGGCCGTCGCTGCCGATGTACTTCATCGGGTCGACGTCCTCGACCAGCGCCTCGATCTGCTCGTCGGTCAGCCGCCCACCGGCCGCCCGCGCGAACTCCGCCTCGACCAGCTGCGGCGCGGCCTCACGCCGCGCCTCCTGCCGAGCGGTCTCCTTGGCTTCCTCGACCGCGCGTTCCTGGTCGGTCTGGCCGGTCTTGACCAGCGCGTCGTACTTCTTCTTGAGGTCCGCGACCTCTTCCGGCTTGAGCTTCCCGAACGCTTTCAGCTGATCCTTGTAGCGGCTCGCCTGGTGCCGGTGGAACGCCGCCTGCTGCGCCGCCGTCATGTCCTCGACGGCGGTGTTGGCCGGGTAGCCCTTGTCCGGGTCGGGCTTGGGCTCCGGATCCGGCTTGGGCGCGGGGTCCGGCTTGGGCTCCGGGTCCGGCTTCGGTTCCGGGTCCGGATCCGGGGCGCCGCCTGCCATCGGCCAGACGGGGCTGCCGTCGCGGCGCCAGAACAGCGCCCGCTCCCCCGTGACCGGGTGGACAGGCATCGTGGCGGCGGAGCAGAGCTCGAGCAGGACCTTGTTGAGCATGCGGGTGTTCCTCTCCCCTGACGGGATCTCGTGGTGCTGTCGCCCCTGACGGGCAGCCCGCCCTGATGGCGGGACGTGTGTGCGCTACGCGGCGAGGCCGAGCTGCTCGCGCAACTGCCGAGCGCGGTTCTCGTTCGCGGCGATCGGGCCGGCCAACAGCTTCGGGTCGCGGCCGCGCATGTTCGCCAGCGACTTCTCCACCCGCGCGAGCGCGTCGCGGGCCTGGTCGTCGGTCAGCGTCACGCTCTTGTTGCGGGCGTTCGCGACGTCGGCCTTCGACCGGAACGGCTTGCCGGCGTGGTTCAGCACCGGGCCAAGCTCGCCGTGCTCGTCGACCTTGTAGCGGGTGGCCGCGAGGTTCTGCTTGTCGGTGCCGCCCGCGGTCGCGTAGAGCTTGTCGAGGTCCTCGCGGTTGAGCCGCAGACCCGGGTCGTTGCTGCCGAAGATCCCCAGCACGGTGCAGTTGCACCGGGTGTGGATCGGCAGCAGCTCCTCGATCGAGTAGCGGCGGTCCGACGCGGCGATGCACAGCCCACAAGAGCCGTGCGTGGCGAGCTCCGGGTGGATCACCCGGCGGTACCCGTCGGCCTTCTGCTCGGCGAGGAACCTCTGCCCCTGACGGCGCTGCGCGAGCTGCACCCCGGTCTCGGCGATCGCGCCGATCCGGTTCACCGCGCCCTCGCGCGCCGCGGGCTCCTCCGCCCCGGACCACATCCGGTACCGGTACGTCTCAGCCGGCCGCAGCAGCACCTGCTCCAGCGGTGCGCCCGTGCGCAGGTTCGCGATGTCGATCGGTCCGACCTGCTGCACCCGACGGCCGAGACTCGCACTGGTCGCCCGGGCGAGGTAGGAGTCGGTGATTTTCGCGGCCTGCCGCTGCAACGCCCCGAGCTGCCGCGCGAGGTCCCGCGCCCACTTCGCCAGCTTCGGGTCGTCGTAGAAGCCCTGGAAGTCGACCATCGCCGCGCGGGCCGCGGCGATCGACGTGGCGTAGGTGATCCCCAGCTGCGCCGACTGGGCGTCGACGAGGGTGGCGGTCTCCGGGGCGCTACGCGGCGGCACGGGACTGCGCCGCGGCCGCGGCGGCGGCCTGCGCCGCCGCCTCTTGCTGCGCGACCTGCTGTGCGAGCAGCAGGTCGTCGTCGCGGTGGGACTCCATCCGGTCGACCTGGCCGTCGTCGAACTGCCAGATCTCCGTCATGATGTCGCGCCACGGCATCCCCGACGCCTTCGCCGCGGTCGCGGCCACGCCGCGCTCGGCGAGGCTGTACCGCTGCGCCGGCTGCCACACCGTCTCCACCGTGCCGATGCCGGACCGGGTGGTGTCGCCGCGGTACGCGAAGGCGATCTCGATGATCCCGGACGGGGCCGGACCGAACCGGTCGTGCCGGTCGATCACCTTGAAGGTGATCTGCTCGCGCTGCAGCTCCGCGCCGGCGGCCGACCCGCCCTCGACGTCGGGGGTGAACGTGTAGAACGGCGTCGACGACTGCGACGACAGCGCGCGGACGTCGTCCTTCGTGGCCGCGAGGATGCCGGTCATGTCGACGGTGCCGGACTCCCAGATGTCGGCGTCCTTCGGCACCAGCCACAGCCCGTCGGGGCTGGCCTGGTAGAGGTCGTTGAAGTCGACCGGCTCGCCGGTCTGCGGGTTCACCCATGGCTTCTTCGTCTCGGGGTCGACGAAATCGCCCTTCATCACCCGCTGCTTGAACGCCTGGTAGGCGCCGATGACCAGCTGCTGGTAGGTGCGGTGGTTGATCGAGTCCAGCGTGTTCAGGTGCGGCTGGAACTCCGCGACCTCACCGCTGTTCACCAGCGGCTCGATCGGTAACCGGCCCGCGAGCTCCGGCAGGTCACCCGAACGCTCGTCGTCCCAGTCGAACCCCTGCGCCGACCACGGCACCGCGATGGGCAGCGGCTCACCGAACCGGTCGAACTTCGCCCGGGCCCGCCGCCGGCGGGTCGCGACCCGCACGCGCGCGGTCGTCCCGTCGGTGCGGTAGAGGAACAGCTCGTCGGTCGCGGTCGTCGAGTTGTGCACCATCTTCAGCGCCTCGAGCACCCGCTGCGGCTCCGCCGGGTCGGTCACGACCAGCATCTGCCGGGGGTCCTCGGCGGTGAGCACCAACCGGCCGGAGTCGTCGCCGGCCTGGCCAAGCACCAGCGCCGACCGGCCCATGTTCAGGGCCATCTCGATGCCCTCGGCCAGCACGAGGTTCCCGCGGACCTGCCGCCACACCTTCGACGCCTCGGAGTCCGCGCCGGTCGTGGCCTGCTCAGCCTCGGTCCGGAACGCGCGCACCCGCACCCGGGACGCGAGCGCGGACACGATGACCCGCTCGTAGTTGCGGCCGGCCTTGCGCTGGAACGCCGCGAACTTGTTGCCGTTGGTCTGCACCTGGACCGGCACACCGTCGATGTTCGCGGTCATCGTCTCCGGCAGCGGCGGCTCACCGCGCCACCGGGCGTGCATCGCCTCGCACTGCCGGGCCTGCGCCTGCAGCAGCGGCGCCAGCTGCGACACCCGCCACCCGTCGAACACCTCGTCGAGGTCGTCCTCGGCGGGCTCCGGTGCGGTGGTGTCGATCGGCACCGGGACCTCCTCAGCGGACTCGGATCGGTGCGAACTGCACCGGGGCAGGCTTGGACGGCTTCGGCCCGCCCTCCTTCACGAGGTCGAGGTGGGCCCGCCACGACAGGCACCCGGCCATCGCGGCGTCGAACTTGCGGTCACGGTGCAGCTTCGTCATCACGAACAGCTGCTGCCCCTGGTCGTCGAACAGGTTCAGCAAGCGGCGGCCGGCGTTGCCGAGGTGGTCAATCAGCACCTCGTCCAGCCGTCCGACCGCGGACTCCGGGTCGCGCTGCACGAACCCGACCGCGCCGGTCTGCTGCGCCTCCCGGTACGCGCGGACCGTCCACGCCATCCGGGCGTGCTTGTTGGTCCACCACTCCTCCCAGACCGGGTACTTCCCGGCCCAGACACCGAGCTCGGCCACCCAGTACGGCGGGTCGCCGTAGGCCTTCGCGACGTTCCAGGTGGCGTGCATCTGGTCGACGGTGCGGTTGACGTCGTCGGCGTCGACCTCCCAGCCGTCGCCGTCGTGCGCGGACAGCGGCCGCTGCCACGCGCCGACGACCTGCTGGCGGCCGGTCGCGTAGTCGGTGATGACCAGCGCCGTCGAGTCCCGGAACCGGGCGCCGTCGAACCCGGCCGACACCACCGCGCCGGGCGCGATCGCCGCGTCCGTGCGCAGTTCCTTCACCCGGGACAGGTCGAACGCGTGCGCCGCCGACGACAGCCACCGGTTCGTCCACACCCGCTCGAGGTAGCGGCGGTCGGCCTCCGGCCGGTCCCACTGCCGCGCGATGTCGCGGAACTGGTGCGGGCCGTACTCCGGGATCGGGCCGGACGCTTCCTCGATCGCCGCGATCCGGCCGTCGACGGTGGACATGTCGTGGCTGTCGTCGGCCTCGATGTGCAGGTACGACAGGTCCGGGTCGTCGTCCTCGGTCTCGCCGCGCGCGATCCCCAGCGCCTCGTTGTGCAGGCGCTCCTGCACGCTGTCCTGGCCGAGCTCGCCGGCCGTCGACACGTACAGCGACCACGGGTCTTCCATCGCCCGCTTCGGCAGGTTCGCCGACATCGTCTCGTGCGTCTCGATCTGCCGCGGCAGGTACATGCGGTGCGGCTCGTCGAAGGTCTGGAACGTCGTGCGCGCACCGTCACGGGCGTTCGGCGAACCGGCCAGCGCCTGCGCGACCCCGTCGGCCTTGCCGTTGCGGCCGATCCGGATGACCCGGTCGGCCTGCAGGTCGAACAGGTCCGCGTCCGGGCCTTCTTGGATCGCGACCAGCAGCGCGCCGAACGTCAGCTCGGTGACCTGCTCCTCGGTGAAGGCCAGCATCGGGATGTAGGGGTCCCGGACCGGCCGGCCCACCGGGTTGCCGTTCGCGTCGAACCCGTCGCACCGGACGGGGCCCTCCGGGTGCAGCTCCGCGCCGGCGACCCACGCCGCCAGCTCGGTCTTCGCGGTGCCCTTGCGCAGAGACACCCCGACCCGCTTGAACCGGCGCCGCCCGGCGTACCGGTGGCCCTGCGGGTACACCTCGTAGGCCCGGTAGACCTCCATCCGCTTCAGCGGATCGAGGACCGCGGGCTGCCCCTTCAGCGAGCCGGGGCCGAAGGTGAACCGCGCCTCGATCAGCGCGCACACCTGCGGGCCGAGTGTCGGCCACGGCTCGGCATCGACCGGCGGGACCAGCAGCACGCTCACGGGCTCAGGTGACGGCGAACAGGCGGCGCGGGTCCTCCCCGGCCGTCGGCTGCTGCACACCGGTCGCGCTGGCGCCGCGCAGCGCGTCGTTCGTCTGCTGCGCCAGGTCGACCAGCTCGATCGACCACTCCAGCGACAGCCGCGCCTTCGGGGTCAGGCCGTACTCCTTCACCCACGCCCGCCACTCCGCCGACAGCTGCCGCCGCTCGGTCGGGGTGCCCGCGCGCCAGAACGCGTCGACGATCTCGATGAACGCGCCGAAGCTATGCCGATCGACGCTGTGCACCTGCGTCGCGAGCGGCGAGGTCCAGAAGTCGTTCCACAGCTCCTGCGCCGGCGCCGTCCACCGGCGCCGGTCCGGCCGCTTCGGCATCGGCGGGATCAGATGCGTCGGCGCAGGACCCGCCCCCGACATCGGCGCCTTGATCGTGGCGGCCGTCGCGGCCTTGTTGCGGCGCGCGCGGGTCGAGGGGTCCTTCTTGTGCGCTGGCATCGCTGGTCACCCCTGACGGGTTCGGGCGCCCCTGACGGGCTCGGCGGATCGGAACGAGCTACACGGCCGCCAGGCGGGCGACCTGGGCCGGTGTGGCGTTGCACGGCGGGATCCACTCGCACTCGTCGAACGAGTCCGCGAGCTCCTCCGCGACGCGCTCGTAGGCCCGGCCGGTGTACCGCTCGCCGCGCTGGTACGCGACCGCGGCGGCCTCGAGCAGCGCCTGCGTCAGCAGGTACGCGTCGTGCCGCGACTTGAACGTCACCCGGACGGCCATGACGTCAGTGCTTCGGCGTCTTGCCCTTGCGCCGCCGCTGCGCCCGGCGGTCGCGGTGGGGGCGCCCGGGTGCCCGGTACCGCGGCGTGAGCCAGTCGCCGGCGCACTCGACGTGGATGCCAACCGCCATCGGGACCTCCTGGAGCACTAGTACGTTCTCTGGTGCGAGCACCGTTACGCTGCCCGGGCAGTAGGAGACCCCGCGACGCTGGCAGGCGCCCGGGGTCATGGCTGACATGGAGGTGTCAACGTGGCTGACGCTACCGGCGGCGTGCCCCGTCGCCGAGTCCCCGCTGGCGAGATGGATGCCGTGTGCGACCGCTGTGGCGCGAAGTTCCCCAGCGGCATAGAGGTCAGCGGCCGGGGAAGCGCGCTGCTCGTTGGGAACACGGTCGGGCCTTGCCCTGTGTGCGGCGGGCTAGGTCATGTCCCCGACGGCCTCTACGAATTCGAGGAAGCTGTCGAGCAGGCCATCGCAGCTACGACTCCGGACGACTTGGCCCGCATCCGCGACTCCCTCGAGGAGTTGGTCCGCCTACAAGGCGAGTCGCTGAAGCTGCAACAGGCGGCCGCTGCACTGCCGGATGTACCGGCGTGGCGGCGGGTGGGCTCGTTGATGGCGAAGTTCGGTGGCCCAGGGCTGGGTGCCGCCAACTTCGTCCTGAAGCTCATCTCGATGCGTCATGGCGGCAGCTGACCAAGAGATCGGCAGCGCTTAGTGGAAAGTCAGGCGGGGTCGTGCGCCCAGACCGACAGCCAGTCGATCTGCACGTGCCCGGACACGTCCGGTGCGGGCTTGCCGCCTGCGGTGCCGACCTGCAACGTCCACCGCATCGGCGCCTGTGGGACCGAGGTGGTGGTCCGCTTCACCTCGACGCCGTCGAGCAGGAACACGATCGCGTCAGGGGTCCACTCGATGACCGTCTCGTGCCATCCCGCGAACGGGGTCTTGGTGTCCAGCCAGGAGGCGTTGACCTTCGGGTTGCCAATGGTGTGGACGTAGCCCCACATCGTGCTATCGAGTCGGCCTTCGGGGAAGTCGACCTCGCCGTTGGCCCACTGGTCGGTGGCGTCCCACAGCATCCACGCCATGCCGTAGTTCGCGGCCGGGTCGACTCGCCAGCGGGCGGCGTACCGGCCGAACGTCTGCGCGGCACCGGCCCACGTCCCGTCACCGGTGAGGCAGGGCGCGACGACCGCACCGGTGGGGACGCCGTCGACGGTGTGCGGGTTGATGTCGAGCAGCGAGTCATGGACGGTGACGACGCGGGGGTCGTACCGGCCGTTGTGGGAGGTGTCCAGGCCGGGCCGGTAGGTCAGCAGCCGATCGCCGGGAAACGCGACGCCGTCGTCGAAGTTCTCGACGAACACCGACCGCCACCCGGGAAGGTCGTCAGGCTGGCCGCACTCGGTGCAGGCGTGGCCTCGAGCGGTCATCGGTAGCCTCCCGACGTAGAGGACCCTGCGACGCTGGCAGGCGCCCGGGGTCATGGCCGGCTTGAGGGAGTCGACGTGGACGAACCTACCTACAGCCCGCCGAGCCTCGCGCTCAGGCCGTTGATGCGTCAGGTGGTTGGCGCGCTCGACAACGGGTTGTACCTGCCGGCGTTGATCACGACTCTGACGTTGCCGGACATCTGCGCCTCGCTGACCCACCAGCGCGGCAAGACCGACGGTGATCGGTACATCCGCTGGGCCAAAAAGTGGCTGCAGTACTCCCCGGACGCGGCTGCTCGGCTCTGGCAGTTCCGGTGCGGGCTACTCCACACCGGCTCCCTCGGCCAGAGCCAAGACGCCCTGGTGGCTCGCATGATGTTCGTCGAACCAGCCGCGGGCGTCCCCGAGGTGCACGGGCCGGAGGCCACCGTCTTCTTCGAGGGCCACGCCTACACGCCGATCAGTCTTGAAGCGTTCGTCCAGGAGATGATTGCCGCGGTCGAACGCTGGCTCGAGCGGTACAACGCCGACGATCTCGTGCAGTTCAACGCCGCGCGCTCGGTGCGTAGACATCCTCACGGCTTCGCCTTCATCGCGGACGCACCCGTGATTGCCTGACCTGAGAGCTACAGCGACGCCATCCACTGCCACGTCAACGCGGCGCCGCTGGCAGGCGCGGTCGTGTAGGTGACCGTGACGTTCGTGGCCGACGCGGTGACGAAGAACGGTGCCGCCGCCCCGGCGCTGGCCGCGGTGACGACGAACTTCTTCGGCGCGATGCCCATGTTGTGAGCGATCGAGAACGTCGTGGTGGTGCCGTCGCCGGTGGCGGTCCACGAGCTGGTGCCCTGCGGCATCTGCGAGTTGCGGCGCACCCCCGCGACCGTGTCGCGAGCGACCACGCCGTTCCAGATGGGGTTGCCCGGGCTGTTGCCGGTCTGGTGCAGGGCGCAGTGGTTGATCACCGTGTCGCCGATCGCGACGGTGCCGACGTTGCCGGTGGAGTTCGAGCCGTACTGATAGTCGATGATCGACTTGAACCGCATCCCGGAGTTGCCGCCGGATCCGATGCCACCGGACACCACGATGGTGTCGATGGTGCCGTTGCCCGCGGTCAGGTCGACCTGCACGATCGGGAACACGTTGTCGGGGAACGTGAAGAAGATGGTGTTGACGGCCTGGAAGAACAGGCAGCCGGTGAACACGACCTCAGAGATCGCGGTGCCGAGGATCGGCTTGAGCACCACGTGCGGGCCGCGGACGTCGTCGAACATGATGTTGGTGAACTGGCAGCGGCCGGTGCCGTTGGAGCCGTCGGTGTCGATCAGCAGGTTGATGCCGAGGTCGCTGTTGCTGTTGCCGTAGCCGTTGAAGAAGTGGGTCTTGTCCATCTGGAAGTCCGACGGCCCGGTGACCCGGCACATAATTGCGCCGTTGCGGAGGAACCCGCCGGTCCACTGCGCGTCGGACTCCGTGACCCACAGGCACGTGCCGATGTTGATCTGGGCGGCGACGCACTCGCTGGCGGTGGTCTGCGCGCCGTCGAGCCAGAACGCTCCGACCAGGCCGGCCATCCCCTCGACGTGGTCGAGGTGGGTCAGGTTGCCCTTCTGGCGGACGGCCCAGTCCGCGACCTGGCCGGCGTCGATGGTGATGTCGCGCAGGGTGTTGCTGGTGTGCGCCTCGGCGTAGGTCGCGCCGGCGCCCATGCGGACGACGCCGGTGCCCGCGGTCCAGGTGTCGCCGAAGGCGCGGATCACCGACCCGCTGGTCGGCCAGCACACCACGGGGTTGCAGGCTTCCATCCCGTCGCCGGTGACGGTGATGCCGCCGCTGAACAGGACCTCGGAGCTCACGTTGGCGGTGCCGTCGAGGTGCATGCGGCGCCAGACGGTGGCGGCGCAGGCGGCGGCGGCGGCCGTCAGCGCGGCGGTGTCGTCGGTGCCCATGGCGTAGCGGCCCTGGTTGATCGTCCAACCGACGTTGCTTACCGTGGTGGCGGCGTTCACGACGGAGTTCGCGTTGCCCTTGTTGCACAACCACAGCGACTTGCCGTCGTCGGAGACGGCTCGGACCTGCGCGGTCAGCGCCGCGCCAGCCGCGCCGGCGCCCGGGATCGTGATGTACGAGCCGTCGAGCCAGGCCGGGAAGTCCGCCGACGGGTCGGTGAACTTCGACTGGCCGGCGGTGATCGAGCCGGTGGATCCCGTCGAGGTGATCTGCGAGCTGCCAGGTGCCGCGCTCGAGACCGTGACGCTGTGGACGTCGCCGTTGACCAGGCCGGTGATCGTCGGGAACCACGCCCGCGCGCGGCCGCCGGTGCCGAGGGTCGTGTGCGCGAGCGTCGCGTTCGGGCTGGTCCCGCCGGTGAGGGCGTGCTTGACGAAGATGTCGGGCTGAGCGCCCTGCCGCTTCGGGAACGTGATGACGTAGGACTGCCCGGTCGTGCCGGCGACCGTGATGCCGGAGTTCCACGCCGCCTGCAGCTGGGTCTGCACCGCGGCCGGAGTGGCGTTCCAGGCGATGTTGACGAAGATCTCGGCGAGCATGAGCAGCGTCGACCCGCCGGTCGGGCTGCCGCTGATCGCGATGGTCTGGACGTCGGAGGTGTACGCGACGGCGCCGGTGCCGCACAGCAGGTGGCTGATCTTCTTGCCGATGTCGGCCGCGGTGAAGGTGTAGTCCGGATCGGTGAACACCGCCTGGCCGGTGGTGGCGACGCCGCGGTAGCCGACGGTGCCGTCGAGCTTCGCACCGAACTGCTTGGGACCCTGGAACGACTTGTAGCGGCCGTCGTTGCGAGTGTCCTCCACCGTGGCGTCGGTGTCGCCGCCGAGCACCACCCAGTTCGACACGCCGTCGGAGACCAACCGCTTCGCGCGGTTCTGCACGCGCATGGTCAGGGTCTGGCCAGGGCCGCCGTTGACCGTGTCGGTGCCGGCGGCGGTGACCGTCAGCGCCGTGGTGGGAACCAACGGGTCGGTTCCGGCCGCGACCTTGAAGAACGCCTCGGTGCCGGCCAGGACAGAGCCAGCAGCCGGAAGGTTCGCTGCGAACGACCCACCTGAGATGTCGACGAGGTTCGGCTTCGCAGTGCTGGCGGTGAATGTTGCCGTCTTCGCGGCGTCGGCCTTGGCCAGCTTGAACGCATAGGCCGCATCTGACTGCGCCACCGTCTTGCCGCCGAGGTCGGCGACGGTGACGACCGCCTGGACGGCCGCCTTGCTGACGTTGCCGCCGCCCGGGGAGGGCGGGACGTAGGTGGTGTCGGTCCCGGTGATCGAGCCGAGCACCTCGAGCACGTCGTCCGGCTCGCCGAACGGGCGCGGGCGGATCCGCTTCACGTAGACCGTGGCGTCGGTGCCGATGACCGTCGGCGTGATCCCGGTCGAGCCGACCTGGACCCGACTGCCGTCCAGCACGGTGCCCGTGGGGTTCCGGATCACGGCCGGGGTGTCCGAGCCGGACGCGGTGTCGAACCGCACGAGGCTTCCGACCGGTGCGCTGATGCCGAGGTAGCGGTACGTTGTCACGCCGGGTCACCCGCCCTCTCGTCACTGTGTTGCACAGTGCATCGGTTGTGTTGTTGTGTGCAACGGTCGTTGTGGGAACGGTTCCCAAGAGGTGGGAACCGTACAGCTGAAAATGAGCAGAACGCTGCGGCGTCCGGCTACGTGGGGTGGGGGGAGCCCCCCCGGGTGCCACCTCTCGCGCGCCGTCGCGCATCAGCAGCTTCGTGCTGTGTCTTGATGCGGTGACAGTGGGTGCATGCGCCACGGCGGTTGGACATCTCCTGTCCTCCGCCCAGGTGCCGGGGCCTCACGTGTTCGTCTTCGGTGCTCGCTCCGGTGCAGCCTGGGTAGCGCAGGTAGCACTGCGGCCATCGCCTCAGCACTTCCTCGCGCTCGCGCCGGCTCTGCCTGGTGGACGGGTGGCCGCGGTGCTCCCGCTTGCGTCGTGCCCGCTCGCACCCGGCGCAGTAGACCCGGCCGACCACCCGGGTGCTGCATGTCGCGCAGGGCTTCGGTGCTCTCACTCCTGCCCGGGGCGCACACCGAGCGCGCGCACGTGAAGGTTGGAGCAGAGCCCGCGGATCTCCCTGTCGGGCAACGGCTTGCTGCCACCGCGGACCACCGCCGCGTTGACCTCGAGCACGCAGCGGTCGAAGTCCCCGTCGGCACCCCAGGCGATCTTGGCCGCTCCCGGTCCCTCGGTCCAGTAGACCTGGAACTGCTCGGGTGCACCGCCCGGGTGGTAGTCAGGCACGTCGGACCTCCTACGCGCGGCGCCGGGACTGCTGCGACACCCGGGTCTTGTGCTCGGCCTTGGCCACGTCAATGGCTCGGTACCGCGGACGGCCAGCCGCATCAGTGGCCGCAACCGCGAGGTGGCCGCGCTGCTTCCACTTCGAGATGGTCGCTGGGCTGACGCGAGCGAGCGCTGCGGCCGTGACGGTGTCCACCAGGTCGTCGAGGTCGATGCCGTCGAGCGGTAGCGGCTCTGTGCGATCAGCCCACATGAGGGCGCACGTGTCCAGGGCTGAAGGTAGACGCGTCCACCTCGTAAGTCCAGCAGGGTCGACGTAAGTCCGCTCCCGTGTCGACCTCGGTGGGCATCAGGCGCTCACCTGGCCGAGGCGGTCGTACTCGTCCTGCGTCAGGAGTCGGCCGCAGTTCTGGCACTCGATGTGCTCGTCCCCGGGCTGCTGCCGCAACGTCTTCAGCTCGCACCGCGGGCACGGCCGGCCGTAGTGCTTAGCGCCGGATCCACTCATCGTCATCGACCGGAGCCGACCCCGGCGCTGCAAGATGTCGACGCCGGTCGTGGTGGCCCACTCGGACGCAAGCAGCCAGTCGAGGCTGCCTCGCACGACCCCGACAGCGGTGGTGATCCGGACCAGGCTCAGGTCGTGCACGGTGCGTTCGGTCAGGGCTTGGTCGCTGGCGAGCCGAACCTGGCGCTCCGCGGTGACCACTGCGGCCTGGCAGGTTGCGAGTCGACCAGCCGACGTCGGCTCACCCACGGTGGCGTCGACGAGGGCGGCCGCGGCGAGCAGCTGGCGGCGGGCGTCGCGGAGCTGGCGCAGGGCGTCGAG
>CAXUNA010000006.1:0-31176 GCA_964252095.1 uncultured Jatrophihabitans sp.
GCACGGCCTGCGCCGCGCGTGGGTGCGCCGGGGACTGCGGGGTGGCGGCGCGCTCGACCAGCGGGTCGAGGGTGCGGCGGGCTGTCGCCGCGGCGCGTAGCACGTCACGGGCGGCGGCGTGGTCCACGAGGCCGTCACGCCAGGGGGAGACAGCCGCCGAGAGCGCACGCGCCGCTGCGGCCTGAGACGCGGCTACGGCAACGAACCCCGCGGCGGTGCCCGGCGGTAGGGTCTCCGCACGGTCGAGGCGTACCTGCTGAACCGCTGCCGCGCGACGATGCACGTCGGCCGCCATCTCGGCCAGCGCGGCGTCGCTGCGCGCGGCGTCCTCGCGCGCGGCGCGCACACGGGCGAGGGTGCCGAGCCACCGTCGACTCATGCCGCGCTGCCGTCCACGCCGAGGACCGCGGCGAGCTCCGTCCAGGCGTCCGAGGCGGGAACCCCGCTCCGCTCACGGGGCTGCCGGAGGAAACCGGAGAGCGAGTCCCACCGGGCGAGTGCCTCGTCGGCGAGGTGGTTGGTTCCCGGCACGTAGGCACCGATCTCGACGAGCTCGGCGACATCGGCACGGGCGGCGAGGAGCGCGCGGGCCGCGGCTGTGAGCTCTCGTTGGCGGCTCGTACACGTCGCGTGTCCGGTGCGCGACACGGAGGCGACGACGTCGATGCTCGGAAAGTGCCCTGACACCGCCAGTCGCCGGTCCAGCACGAGATGCCCGTCGAGTAGCGAGCGGACGGTGTCGGCCACCGGCTCGTTGTGGTCGTCACCCTCGACCAGGACGGTGTACAGCGCCGTGATCGTCCCGGTGTCCCCGCAGCCGGCACGTTCGACGAGCCGTGGCAGCAGCGCGAACACCGACGGCGGGTACCCACGCGTGGCGGGCGGCTCGCCGACCGACAACCCCACCTCCCGTTGCGCCATCGCCACGCGGGTGATGCTGTCCATCAGCAACAGCACGTCCTGTCCGTCGGCCCGCGCCGCCTCGGCGATGGCCGTCGCGGTGAACGCCGCCCGCAGGCGCATCAAGGGAGGTTGGTCGGAGGTCGCAACCACGACGACGGCGTTGCGCAGCCCGTCAGGTCCGAGGTCGTCGTCCAGGAACTCCCGGACCTCACGGCCGCGCTCACCCACCAGCGCGAGTACGACCAGATCGGCGGACGTCCCCCGGGTGATCATCGACAACAAGGTCGACTTGCCGACGCCGGATCCGGCGAAGACACCCATGCGCTGGCCCTTGCCGATCGGAACCAGGGTGTCGATCGCCCGGACCCCCACCGGGAGTGGGGCGCTCACGCGCCTCCGGGTCAAAGGGTCCGGTGCCGCGGCGTCGACCGCCGCGTGTGGTGTCCCGTGGGGGAGAGGTCGGCCGTCGAGCGGTCGGCCCAGCGCGTCCAGTACCCGCCCACGCAACAGTGGACCGACAGGCGTCCTAGCCCGACCACCCGCTGCCCGCACGCGCGTGCCGGCTCGCAACCCCGCGGTGGGCCCCAGCGGTAGCACGGCTACGTCGTCAGGCGTCACGGCCACCACCTCTGCCGGCACTCCGGCACCCCCGTCGGCGTCCTCGATGACGGTCAGGTCCCCGATCCCCGCGGCCAGTCCCTCGACGCGCACCGCGAGTCCACTGACTGCGCGTATCCGGCCGGAGGCCAGGGCGGCGGCGGCGCGGCATGCGGACTCCACCCGGGCCTCGAGGTCGGAGAAGCCGTCCACCACAACCGCCGGCCGCGTCACGACCGCAGCGCCCGGAGTGCGCGCTGCCACGACGCGTCGAGACGCGCGTCGACTTCGGTGACGCCGCTCGTGGCGACGGCGTCACCGCGCGTCAGCCCGGGCTGAGCGACCACCGCGACCTCGCGGCCGGCGCCGAGCGGGTCCAGGCCGCGTACCTCGGCCGAGGCCAGCGCCGCCAGCACCACGTCGGCGTCGCGCGGCGACAGGGAGAGCACCACCGGCCCGGCACCAGGCAAGGGTTGCAGAGCGCGGCGCACCGCGTGCATCGCGGAGTCCTCCCCGGTCTCGAGCGCATGCCCCAGGACGGCGGTGGTCAAGGCCTCCACCGCGGCGAAGGTGCGGTCGACGAGCGTGCTCGCGATCGTCGCGCTCTCGTCCTCCAGTCGGCGGGCCGCGGCCTGCACGGCCCGGACGACGTCGGCGACCTCGGCGGCTGCGCCTTCCGCGGCGAGGTCACGGGCAGCGGTCGCCGCTGCCCGGTCCTGTCCGATGGCCAGGCGCGAGGCCTCGAGGCCCGCGGCGTAGCCAGCAGCGAAGCCCTCCCTGCTGGCCTTCTCGCGAGCCGCGTGCACGAGCGAATCAGGAACCGCGGCGGCTCCCACCGCCTCGAACGACGGCTGGTTGAGCGAGCGGACCACTGCGCCGGAGAGCGATGTCTGGAAGCGACGGACGTCGCGCTGCGCAGGCGGCGTCGGCTCGGGCCGGTGGAGCGGCTCGAACTCACCGCCGGGGGCAGGGGCAGCGGGTGGGACGCTCGGCACGAAAGTCTCAGGCAACGAACTCGTCCTCGTCGCCACGGGCCACCACGATCTGTCCCGACTGCTCGAGATCGCGAACGACGGCCACGATCTTGGCCTGCGCCTCCTGAACCGTTGCAATGCGTACCGGTCCCAGGATCTCCAGCTCCTCGGCGAGGTCCAGGGCCGCTCGCTCGGACAGGTTGCGCATCAGCTTGGTACGCACGCTCTCCTTGACCCCCTTCAAGGCGGGGGCGAGTTCGTTCGGCGGCACCTGGCGGAGGACCAGCTGGATGGCGCGGTCCTCGAGGCCGGCGATGTCCTCGAACATGAACATCTCCTTGCGCACCTGCTCGGCCAACGTGGGATCGATACGTTCGAGACCGTCTAGGATCAACCGCTCGGTACCGCGGTCCGAGCGGTTGATGATGTCGACCAGGGGCCGCACCCCGCCCACCGTCGACAGGGTGCTCGGCACACCGAGTGACGACAACCGACGCTCGAGACCGGCCTCGACGCGACGGATGAACTCGGGCGAGGTCCGGTCCATGACGGCGATGCGGTGCGCCACGGAGCTCTGCAGCGCGGGCGGCCACGCAGCAAGGACTTCCGACGCCAGGGGCGTGGGCAGATGGGCCAGCACGATGGCCATGATCTGGGGGTGCTCATCGCCGAGGACGCTCACCACCTGGCGGGGATCGAGGGTGTGGAATGCGTGGAACGGCATCTCGACCATGGTGGCCGCGACCCGTTCCAGGATGTTCGCCGCGCGGTCGGCCCCGACCGTGTTGACCAGCAGCTCGCGAGCGAGTTCGAACCCGCCGTGGGTCTGGGCCGAGGTGACGGTGGCCTTGCCGAAAAGACGCAGGACGGCGTGGGTGACCTCCGGCGGAACGCTGTCGAGGCGAGCGACCTCCGTACTGAGTTCCTCGATCTCCTCGTCGCTGAGCCGACCGAGCACTTCGGCGCATTCGTCCGGACCGAGTTCGAGCAGCAGGATGGCGGCCCGCTGACGGCCCGTGTACCTGACCAGGACGTCCGCCGTTTCGGCGGCAGGACCGGTGGGTGCGAGGGCGAGCGGTGGCCGGGTCAACACGTCCTGGGGACCTGGCGCCGCGTCGACCATGAGAGTGGAGGTCATCGTCCGTCCTAATCCGAGAGCCAGCTACGGAGCACCCGGGCGACGTCGCCGGGCTTGTCGACTGCGAGGTTGTGAAGTTCCTTGCGGGTGGCGTCGAGGCTCTGCTCGGACCACGGACGGTCAGGGACCAGCGGTTCCGGTTCCGGCGGGGGCGGGTCCTGGTCGGCCGGCGGGATCAGCAGTTCGTACTGGTCGCTGTTGCCTTCCGGGTCGCGGCGGTGCCGGCGGCGGGCCCACAGGCCTATCACCGCAGTGAGAAGGATCAGACCGATGAGGCCGGAGACGCCCAACGTGATGAGTTGGCGGGTGGCCGACGCCTTGCTGGCGGCCTTCGTCGCGGCGTCGGCCGCGGCCTGAGCCTGGTCCGCCGTCGTGTGGTCGATCGCCATCTGTTGCACGCTGAGCGAGTCGCCCCGGTTCGTGTCGACCCCCGCCGCCGACGTGACCAGGTCGGTCACCGCCGACGTGGACACCGACGACGCCACCGCGCTGTCGATGACCACGGCTACGCTCAGCCGCTGCACCTGCCCTGGAGGTGTCTCGATCGTCGAGTCCACCGTGCCCACCGCGTTGTTCTGGGTGTTCGTCGTCTTGGTGTAGGACCCGTTGCCCGAGCCGGTGGTCGACGAGGTACCCGTCGCCGCAGGCGTTGCCGCCACACCGGCGACGCCGCCGGCGGCGGTCCCACCGCTTCCGGAGTACGACTCGCTGGTGGTGCTCTGCGCGATGGGAGGTGCGCCCGGCGAGCTGGTGTAGGTGCGCGACGTGGTGCTCGACTTGCTGGGGTCGAGTTGTGCCGTCACGGACACGAGCGCGTGGCCGGGCCCGACGAGGTTGTCGAGCAGCGTCTGGAGGTTCTGCGTCATCCGTTGCTCGTAGGAGCTCACGGCCTGGTCGGCGGCTCCTGAGCCGGCTGCGTCGCCACCCGCTGACAGCACGCGCCCGCTAGCGTCGGTCACGGTGATGTCGTCGGGCGACAGGCCCGGGACCGACGACGCCACGAGGTTCACCACGGCGGTCACCTGTTGGGCGCTCACCGACGCCCCGCGGTCCAGGACGAGCAGTACCGATGCGGTCGTCTTCTGGGTGCCGTCGTCGAACACGTCCTGTGCCGGCATCGCGAGGTGCACCGTGGCCTGCTGCACTCCCTCGATCGCGCCGATGGTGTTGTCGAGTTCGCCCTCGAGCGCGCGTTGGTAGTCCAACCGCTGACGGAACTCCGAGGTCGTGACCCCCTCGTCGTCGAGCAGGCTGTACCCGCTCTCCGGTGAGGACGGCAGACCGTCGGCGGACAGTGCGATCCGCTGGGCGTAGACCTGGTCTTGCGGCACGAGGATCTCGGTGCCGTCACCGCTGAGCTGGTACGACACACCGGACGCGTTCAGCTTGTCGATGACCGCACTCGCGTCCGGTCCGGCGAGGTTGCTGAACAGTGGTGCGTAGGTCGGAGAAGCGGCCCACCGGATGAAGACGAACCCGCCCACACCGACGATGAGGATCGCGACGACGGCGACGATCCTGGTGGCCGGTGACAACGCTTTGACAGCAGCGACTGCACGCCCTGCGAGCTGCTTGGCGCGCACCTGCAGATCCGTGCCGCTGTTCGCTGACGCCGTGCTCATGCCTGCATCCCCATCACGGTGTTGAAGGCGTCGACTGCCTTGGTGCGCAGGGCCGCGGCGAACTCGGTCATCACCTGGGCCTTCCCGGCGGCCACCGTGTACTGCGAGATGTCGGTCAGCTGCCCCGTCGCCGCCTGGGCGGCGAGTCCGTCGGCAGTGGCCTGGGCGTTGGCCAGGGCGTCGAGTCCGCGACCGACGGCGTCGCCGAAGGACGCGCCAGTGGCAGGGGTGGCCGCCGCGGTGGCTGCGACGGGCGGGGTGAACGGGACCGAGCCCGTGGCTCCGATCGGTGCTGTCACGGTTCAGGCCCCCCGTCCGATGCCGATGGCTGCCTCGTAGGCGTCCTTCGCGCGGGTGACCGTCATCGCGTTGGCCTGGTAGGCGCGCTGAGCGACGATGAGATTGCCCATCTGATCACCGAGATCGATGTCCGGCATGCGCACGTAGCCCTTGGTGTCCGCGAGTGGGGACGTCGGGGAGTAGACCAACCTGCCCTCGGCGCTGCCTTCGTCGATCGACGCGACCTTGACGCCCTCGCCCGGTCCCGAGCCGCGCCGGTCGGGGATCTCCTGCAGGTCGACGTACTGCCCGCGGAACGCCGTCTCGTCGGTGCGACGCACCGTGTTGACGTTGGCGATGTTGTACGCGACGGTGTCGAGGAAGCCGCGGTACGCGGACAGGCCTGTGCCGCCCGCGTCCATGGCACCGAACATCCCGGCCACGCCGTCAGCCCTTCACGCTCGTGCTGATACGCGAGAAACCCGCGGTGAGCGCTGATGCGAGCAGCTGACTGCGCAGTGTGTCCTTCATGGCGATGACGGTCTCGTCGTCGAGACTCACGTTGTTGCCGTTCGCGTTCGCGAGGTCGTCGGTGGCGGTCGTGGTGACCTGGAACGACGACGGGTCGCCGCCCGCGACAGCGGCCGCGAGGCTGTCCTCGAACGAAAGTCGTTTGGCCGAGAAGTTGGGCGTGTCGATGTTGGCGATGTTGTTGGCCGTGACCTGCTGGCGCGCGGCCAACGCCGAGAGGGCGTTGCCGAGCGTCACGCCGGTGACGTCGTCGAACATGTGCGGACCCTTCATCGGGGTTCGCCTGTCCATGGCCTGGGGTGAGCGCATCCGTGCTCTGTGTCGCACCATCGGCGTCCGTGCGGTCGACCTGAGCGGTTCGTCGCACGGTCTCCGGACAGCACCGGCCCGGCCTCCGCAACTTCCGGAGAAGCGCGGGGACCGGGCCGGTGGCGTGGTGTCGGGTGGGACTACTGGGCCAGGTAGGTGTACACGCTGCCCGCGCTGACCACGCTCACGAGAGAGCCGGTCGTTGCGGTGACCAGCTGCGGGCCGGCCGACGTCGACGACGGGATCGTGCACGTGAAGGTCGTTGCCGTCTGGGTCACCTTGGTGCACGTGGCCGAACCAATGGTGACCGCAGTCGAAGTGGTGAAGCCCGATCCGGTCACCGTCAGCGTGCCGGTGCCGTTGGACGGGCCGGAGGCCGGGCTGACCGAGATGGTGACGCCGGCGTAGCTGAAGTCGTGCGTGCCCGCTGTGGCACCGGACCCGCCTGCGCCGTAGACGAAGTTCTTGAAGACGCCACCACTGGTGATCTTGAGAACCGGGTTGGTGATGGCGGCGCGTGCACCGAGCGTGCCGGTGAACGAACCCCCGCCCGTGGCCATGACGATCTTGGTGAGCGCGACTCCGCCGAGACTCGCCGCGAGTGGGGTTGCCGTCGTGTTCACGAACGGCGTCGCGCCGGCGGTGACCTTGATGACCGTTCCGCCGCTCGTGCTGGCCGACGTCTGCTGGCTGGCGTATGCGAGGCTCGCGGTGTTGACGGTCACGACCGGCCGCACCGAGGCGGACGCGGTGGCGATCGTGGGCGGCGCGACGAACGACAGTGCCTGCGCACCTCCCGCGGCGGTCGGCACCGAGACCGCAGTGTCCCCGGCACCGTCGGTGACGGTCACGGCCTTGTTGGCCCCGACGGCACAGGAGTCGTCGGTCTTCACGACGAGGCTGGTGCTGCTCGGGGCGATGTAGGTCACTGCGGTGCAGCCGGCCACCGACACGCTGGCGATGTCGTCCTCGTCGAACCCGGTTCCGGTCAGGGTGATGACCTGCTTGTCCGTCGTGGCGGCGACCAGGTGGGGGCTCACCCCGGTGATGGTGATGGTCGAGCTGGGTGCGCCGGCCGCGGAGGTCGCGGCGACGACGGCGGTCGCGACCAGTGCCGTGCTCATGAGAGCCAGGGTGGGCAGCCACCGCCGCCGGCGGGTGCTGAGGCCTTGGGACATGGAGAGCTCCTCTCGTGCGGCAACTCGTGCCGGGGGATGCGACGGGCCGAGGTGACACGCCTTCACGGGGGGTGATCGGCCGCGAGGGCAACATCCTGAGCAGCCGGTGCGCTGCTCAGTTCGAGGTTCGTCCGGCCGATGAGGTTCCTCGTCCACCCCCGACGAGGGAGTCCGTGTTGAGCGACGACGAAGACGACGAGATCGTCCAGGCGTTCCTGATCGAAAGTCAGGAAGGCCTCGACCAGCTCGACCGTGACCTGGTCGAGCTCGAACGCGATCCCTCTGCACACGAGCGGCTCTCCGCGGTATTCCGCACCGTCCACACCATCAAGGGCACCAGCGGTTTCCTGGCGTTCGGGCGTCTCGAACAAGTCACCCACGTGGGTGAGAACCTGCTGTCCCGGCTGCGCGACGGGCAGATGCAGATGACGCCCGCGACCACCGACGCGCTCCTGCTGATGGTCGACACGGTCCGCGCCCTGCTGGCGTCCATCGCAGCAACCGGTGGTGACGCCGACGCGACGGTCGACACCGACACGACAGTGCAGCAACTGGCGCGCGCTCTGGAGGACAACCCCGCCGAACCGCCGGCCGCCGTCACCGTCGCTGCGTCTCCGGTGTCGGAGGTTCGACCCGCAGATGTCGCGGAGTCACCCTCGACCGGTGTACCCCAGGTGCCGCAACCCCAGGTGGTCGCCGCGACCGGCAGACCGTCCGACGCGGCAGATGCGCCGTCCTCCAGTGGCGATTCCTCGGTGCGTGTCGACGTCGAGCTGCTCGACACCCTGGTACGACTCGTCGGCGAACTCGTTCTCACCCGTAACCAGATCCTGCAACAGGCCGAGGTGGGCGACGATCCCGATCTCGTGCGTGCCTCGCAGCGGTTGAACATCGTGGCGAGCGAGCTGCAGGAGAACATCATGCGCACGCGGATGCAGCCGATCGGGCAGGCGTGGACCAAGTTTCCCCGCGTGGTGCGTGATCTGGGCGCCCAGCTCGGCAAGCAGGTCGACCTGCAGATGAGTGGCCAGGAGACCGAGCTCGATCGCACCCTCCTCGCGGCGGTGAAGGATCCACTCACCCATCTCGTCCGCAACGCGATCGACCACGGGATCGAGTCCGTCGAGCGGCGGGTGTCGGCCGGTAAGCCTGCGACCGGCTCTCTCACCCTGCGGTCGTACCACGAGAGCGGTCAGGTCGTCGTGGAGATCGCAGACGACGGTGCGGGAATCGACGCGCAACGGGTCGCTGACATCGCCGTCGAGCGTGGCGTCGTCACGGAGGAGCAACGCAGTCGGATGTCGGACGCCGATCTCCGCGACCTCATCTTCCGACCGGGCTTCTCCACTGCCGCCGCCGTGACCAACGTGTCCGGTCGCGGCGTGGGCATGGACGTCGTGCGCACCAACATCGAACGCATCGGTGGGGTGGTCGACGTCGTCAGCAGCCCCGGATCGGGAACGACCGTGCGGGTGCGCATACCCCTGACACTGGCCATCATCCCAGCGCTCGTCGTGGGTGAAGGCGGGGAACGCTATGCGATCCCGCAAGCCAACCTGGTGGAACTGGTGCGGCTCGAGGCGGCCGATGTCGCACGCGACGTCACGGAGGTCCGCGGTGCGCCGCTGATGCGGTTGCGTGGA
This sequence comes from uncultured Jatrophihabitans sp., assembly GCA_964252095.1. Lineage (GTDB taxonomy): Bacteria > Actinomycetota > Actinomycetes > Mycobacteriales > Jatrophihabitantaceae > CAXUNA01. The sequence continues at coordinate 9,175 of CAXUNA010000006.1, forward strand.
CAGTTGCTGCCACTGATCTCGCTCGGCGTCGAACTAGGCGGTGGCACCGGTGACGGCACTGTGCTGACCGTGGTGGTGGTCCAAGCCGACGGGGTGAGGTTCGGCCTCACCGTCCAGGAGGTCCACGACACGCAGGAGATCGTCGTCAAGCCGCTGGGTCGACAGCTGAAGACCGTCTCGCTCTACGCCGGTGCCACGATCATGGGCGACGGTCGGATCGCGCTCATCCTCGACATCGGCGGTATGGCCCGAGGCGCCGGCGTGACCGACGTCCGCTCCGACGAGGTCGTCGCGAACTCGGACGAGACGAGCACGGCACTACTCGTCCTCGACATCGGGCACGGGCGCCGCGCGGCGATGCCGCTCGAGCGCGTCTCGCGCCTCGAGCAGATCGACTCCGACCGGATCGAGCGTTCCGGTGACGTCGACGTCGTCCAGTACCGCGACATCCTCCTACCGTTGGTGCGGCTCGCCGATCGGATCGGTGTGCCGTCGGCACCGGTCGGCTCGTCCATGTCGGTCGTGGTCCACGAGCACGACGGCCACTGGGTGGGGATCGTCGCGGAACGGATCGTCGACGTGGTGGACGCGGCGACGACCGTCAGTCCGGTCGGTCGTCGTCGCGGAGTACTCGGCACTGTGGTCGTGCAGGATCGCGTCACGGACCTCGTCGACGTCGCTCAGGTCGTCGCCGCTGTGGGGGTCGGGGCGTGAGCACCCCGGCGAGCAGCGCGACGTCGTCCGCTGTCGCCAGTCGGCAGTACTGCACGTTCCGCGCCGACGGCCTGCTCCTCGGCGTCGCGGTCACCGATGTGCAGGAAGTCCTCCGCGCGCAGCCGATGACACCGGCTCCGTTGGCGCCAGGAGAGATCCGCGGTCTGCTCAATCTCCGCGGACAGATCGTCACAGCGATCGACCTGCGGGACCGGTTGGGTTTGCGCCGCCGGTCAACCGACGCCACGTCGATGAACGTCGTGATCCACAGTCGTGGCGAGATCGTCACCCTGCTCGTCGACGAGATCGGTGAAGTCATCGACACCGCCGACGCCGCGGTCGAACAGGTCCCGTCCACCCTGCCGACCCCACTACGGGATGCCCTCGTCGGGGTCGTCCCACTTCCCGATTCTCTGCTGCTCGTACTCGACGCCCACCGTGCCGCCGATGTGGCTGCCACCAGGAACCCCGGAGGAACCCCATGACCGCCAGTACCCGAGTCGTCGCCCGCACCGGATCGGAACGGCCGGCCCGTCCGCGGGCTGCCACCGACGGCGTCTCCGCGCTGGTGCCCCCGGCGACCGCTCGTGTGCTCGACGCCGCGCCCGGCAGCCTGGTCGTCGTCGATCCGTCGATGACGATCCGCTACGCCAACCCGGGGTTCGTCCAGCGGGTGCTCGAACAACCGCAGCTGCACGCCGGTGGCGCACTGGTCGGGTCGAGCCTCGACCTGTACGCAGGGTTGTTCTACGCCGACCCCACGTTCCTGGCGACACTCGTCGTCGATCCGTCTCGGCTGCCACACCGGTCCGACGTCGAGGTCGGTGACGAGTCCTTGGCACTGCAGGTGATGGCCCTGACCGACGACGACGGTCGGTTCGTCGGGGCGGTTGTGAGCACGACCGACCGCACCCGAGAAGCACAGCTCGAGCGGTTGCAGGCCGAGAACGCTGCAGACAGTGCGGCTGTCAACGCGGTGCTCGGAGCAGTGGAGTCTGCGACGACGATCGATGCTGCGGTCCAGGCTGCCCTCGACTCCGTGCGTGAGACGTTCGGATGGGCCTACGGTTCGTACTGGGCGATCGAGGACGACGGGGCGCTGCACTTCCGCCAGGAGTCCGGCGATGCCGGACCTGAGTTCCGGAAGGTGACCCTCGAGGCCTCGTTCCGCGAGGGCGTCGGACTTTCCGGCCGGGCCTGGAAGACCCGCGATCTGTTCTTCACGGCCGACATCGGGGAGATGACCGACTGTGTCCGCGCACCGGTCGCCCAGCGGGTGGGCGTCAAGTCCGGCGTGTGTTTCCCGGTGACGATGGACGGTGAGGTCGTCGGCACCATGGACTTCTTCACCACGGAGGTGTTGCACCCTTCCCCGGAGCGGCTGGCGGCGCTACGCAACGTCGGGCGGCTGGTGTCGGGCGCCATGGAACGTCGGGACCTCGCTGCGAAGGTCGACCAGGTCCTCGAGGCCGTCGACGTGATCGCCGGCGGCGACCTCACCTGCGCCATCCCGGTCACGGGTGCAGACGCCATCGGGCGGATGGGACAGGGCCTGGTGCGGCTGTTGGCGAGCCTTCGGACCAGCATGACGGACATCGGAGGTACCGCAGAGGGTCTCAGTGCGTCGGCCGAGCAACTGACCGGGCTGTCCGAGGGGATGCGCGAGGGTGCGGCGCAGACCTCGGACCGTGCCACGAGTGTCTCCGCTGCGGCTGAGCAGGTGTCGGCGAACATCCAGACCGTCGCCACCGCCGCCGAGCAGATGACCGCCAGCATCGGTGAGATCGCCAAGAACGCCGCCGACGCGACCACGGTGGCGACCACGGCGGTCAGCGTGGCACGCGGGGCGCGGGAGACGGTCACGAACCTCGGCGAGTCGAGCGCCGACATCGGCAAGGTCATCAAGGTCATCACCTCGATCGCGCAGCAGACCAACCTGCTGGCACTGAACGCCACCATCGAGGCGGCGCGTGCCGGTGAGGCCGGCAAGGGGTTCGCGGTGGTCGCCAACGAGGTCAAGGAGCTGGCCAAGGAAACGGCGCGCGCCACCGAGGACATCGGACAGAAGATCGAAGCCATCCAGTCCGACACCCGCGGCGCCGTCGACGCCATCGGTGAGATCAGCACGATCATCGACCGGGTCAACGACATCCAGACGACGATCGCTGCCGCGGTCGAGGAACAGACGGCGACGACGAACGAGATCGCGCGGAGCGTCACCGAGGCTGCGACTGGTGCGAACGAGATCTCCGCCGACATCGTGCGGGTCGCGACCGCGGCCGCCAGCACTCAGGACGGCGCCCTCAGCACCGACCAGAGCGCGTCGGAGCTCGCTGGCATGGCAACCGAACTCAAGCGGCTGCTCGCCGGGTTCCGGTACTGATGGACACGGACATCAAGGTCGTCGTCATCGACGACTCCGTGGTCGTGCGACGGTCCGTCGTCTCCTGCGTCGACGGGCAGAGCGGCATGGGAGTCGTCGGTTCGGCGTCCAACGGTTGGCGCGGACTCGAGCGTATCGAGCAGACGGCGCCCGACGTCGTGGTGCTGGACATCGAGATGCCTGAGCTCGACGGGCTCGCGACACTGCAGCACATCCGTTCCCGCTGGCCGCGTCTACCTGTCGTCATGTACAGCACACTCACCGAGTCGGGTGCCAGTGCAACGATCGAGGCGTTGTCGCGTGGAGCTTCGGATTATGCGACGAAGCCGTCGGGTCTCAGCGATCGCGGCGCGGTCACTGCGCACATCGAACAGACCCTGGTACCGCTCATCCGGCTCTGGGCCGAACGTGGCGCAGGAGCGTCGGCGCGCCGCGTCGCCGGCGTGCCGGCAACCTCCAGGACAGTTGTGCGCACGGCAACAGCCTCGCTGGAGAGGTCGGGGCGACACGCCTCGAAAGACGTGAAGCTCGTGGTCGTCGGCGTCTCGACGGGCGGCCCGGACGCGTTGGCCAAACTCCTGCCGGCCCTTCCCGCGACACTCCCGGTGCCGGTGGTGATCGTGCAACACATGCCGCCGGTCTTCACCGCGATGTTCGCCGAACGTCTGAACCGGTTGGGTCCGTTGCCCGTGTCCGAAGCGCGTCACGGCGAGCGGGCCGAACCGGGTCACGTGTACATCGCTCCAGGTGGACGGCACACGTCTCTTCGCGGCACGTCGTCGGAGGCGGTGATCGTCTTGTCGGACGGCCCGCCCGAGAACTCGTGCCGCCCGGCCGTGGACGTGCTGTTCCGTTCGGCGGCTGCTGGCCACGAGGCAGTGCTCGGAGTGGTCCTCACGGGGATGGGACAGGACGGTCTGCGTGGGTCGCGAGAGATCTTCGAAGCGGGAGGAACGGTGCTGGTGCAGGACGAGGCGTCGTCAGTGGTGTGGGGCATGCCGGGTTTCGTCGCCAAAGAAGGAGTGGCCTCCGCGGTGCTGCCGCTGACCGAACTCGCGGGTGCGATCTCTCGTCACGTCAGCCCCCGGCCCTTGGCGGTGACCCCTTGACCGCCATCCACACCGACGATTTCGCCTTCTTCGCTGACTTCCTGCGCGGTAGGTCGGCCATCTCGATCGGCCCCGGCAAGGAGTACCTGGTCGAGTCGAGACTCGCTCCCGTGGCACGCGACGGCGGGTACCGGGACATCTCCTCCCTCATCGAAGAACTTCGACGGCCACGTCCGGACGCCGGCGTGTGCGATCGGGTTGTGCAGGCGATGACGACGAACGAGACCTCGTTCTACCGGGACGTCCATCCGTTCGAGGCCCTCCGGGAATCACTCGTTCCCGCCGCGATGACTTCGAACGCCGGTCTTCGACGTCTTTCGGTGTGGAGCGCAGCCTGCTCGACTGGGCAGGAGCTCTACACGATCGCGATGACCCTCGAGGAGAACTTCCCGGCGCTGTCCGGATGGGACGTGAGACTGGTCGGCACCGACCTGTCCTCGGACGTTGTGTCCAGAGCGCGGCAGGGGAGTTTCAGTCCACTGGAGGTCAACAGAGGGCTGCCGGCCTCCTTGCTGCTGAAGTACTTCGAGCGGGTGGGACGCAACTACGTCATCGACGCCCGGTTGCGCGAACGGTGCCAGTTCCAGGAACTGAACCTCGCCGGCACCTGGCCGGTCCTGCCGATGTTCGACATCGTCTTCTGCCGCAACGTGCTCATCTACTTCGACATGCCGGTCAAGCGGCGCATCCTGGCCAAGATCCGACAGCGTCTCGTACCTGGTGGGGTGCTCGTTCTGGGCGCGGCCGAGTCGGCGTTGGGCCTCGTCGAGGGATTCACCCAGGCCCGTGTCAACAACACCGTCGTCTACCGAGCGGAGTGACCGTGAGAGCCCTTGTCATTGACGATTCCAGAACCGTACGGATGGTGATCCGGCGCATCCTGCAGTCGCACGGATTCGAGGTCTCCGAGGCCGGACACGGCCGGGAGGCGCTCGACGTCATCGAAGGGGGTTGGACACCGAGTGTCGCGCTCGTCGACTGGAACATGCCCGTCATGGACGGTTTGGAGTTCATCCGTGAGGTGAGGTCGCGGACCGAGCTCCGTGACATCACGTTGATGATGGTCACCACCGAGGGTGAGCGACCGCAGATCGTCCGTGCGCTGGCATCGGGCGCGCACGAATACCTCATCAAGCCGTTCACCGAGGACGCGCTGATCGCCAAGCTGGATCTGCTGGGGATCCGGCCCGGAACAGGGGTGACCGCGTGAGCACCATCCAGATGGTAGGTGACATCGTCGACGCCGAGCTGCTCGCCGACATCACCGGTGACGTCTTCGCCGGCATGTTCGGCGAGGAGCGGGAACGTCCCGTCGTCACCGACACCACCTCCGCCGGGTACGACGTGCGCAGCACCGTGGACATCAGTGGTGGTTGGGAAGGCACCGTCGTCTTCTCGTGCGAGCTCGCCCTGGTGCAGCTGGCCGCGGCGGAACTGTTCGGCGCACCGCCGGGCGATGTCGCCGCAGGAGATCTGGCGGACCTGGCCGGCGAGGTCGTCAACGTGGTCGGCGGCAACATCAAGTCCTTGTTGCCGGGTCCGAGTGCACTCTCCCTTCCGCGTACGGCTCTCGACGCACCCGTGGCCGCTCTCTCGGCTGCAGTGTCCGTGGACATGGTCTGGTGCGGACGGGCGCTGCGCGTCGATGTCGTGGCCGGTGGTGTCGACCGGGCGTGATCCCGAGGGTGGTCGACACCCTCGAGCAGTGGGACGGCCTCGCACGGAAGCGAGGCACGAGGCACATCACGAGCAGGAGGCTCATCGTGTCCGAGAGGGAGACCACTCAGTCCTGGCCGCGGCACCCGTCGTGGTCGTAGACGCCATGCCGTATCTGGCCGTGTCTTCCGCGCTCGTGACGGTCGTTGCTCTCGCTGCCGTCCTGCGGACGAACGCAGCGCGGCGACCCAGGGCGAGGCGTCGGACGCGTCTCGAGCTCGTGCAACCCCGCACCGTGTGTCGTCGGGTCGAACTGATCGACGACACGGGTTCGCCGGTAATCGTGAGGGGAACACGATGACGGTGTCGTCGATCCGCCACGGGCGGCGACTGATCGTCGTCCTGCACGGCGATCTCGACATGGCATCGGCGCCGGGTGTGCTCGCTGCCGTCGACCAGCTCTTGGCCGAGCAGACACCGGGTCGGGTGGTCGTCGACCTCGCCCGAGTCGACTTCCTTGACTCGAGTGGGCTCGCGGTGATGGCCGAGCTGCTGAAGGCCGGGAAGAGAGCCGGATTTGGTGTCGTCCTCGTCGGCGCCACCGAGAGACACCGCCGTCTGCTCGACATCGTCCGGATGACCGAGTTGTTCCTGCATGAGTAGACCCTCGGGTCGATCAGCGCGGTACGGTGTCCGACGGTTGGACCAGCAGCCGGTCCGGTTGGCGGGGCATCGAGCCCCGGCGGACGCTCCGTCCACGGCCGGCCACCGAGGCGACCTGCCGCTCGAGGTCACCATGCACATCGCCCGTCACGACCCCGTCACGCAGAACGTCGACCCACCCGCGGCCGGGTCGGTTCCTGTCACGTCGTACACCGCCGCCTGTCGTCGGTGCGGGACGCTGATACGTCTCGATGAGACGGAAGTGCTGGACGAGTCCATGGGTGCGCCCATCTGCTGGCCGTGCGACCAGCAACCGGGTGCGACCTCGCGGTCGGTCGGTCCGTCACCTCACCGTCGGCGTCCTCATCAGGCCCAGGTGGAGCCGGCCACCGTCCATCGGGTCTCACACCAGGCGTGACAACAGGCTCCGTGTCACCTCTGTGACCGCCGTCCGGTCGTATGTGATGACGAAGTCGAAGCGACGATCGAGGTCGGACACGTCATCGCCACGGTCTCGAGCAATCAGGGCGACAGCCGACACCGTTCACCCGCTACGCATCACGAGGTACGCCGCACCCTGTCGTCGGTGCGGCCAAATCCTGGCGCTGCTCGACGACGAGGTGCTGGATCGCACTCCGATCTGCTGGCCATGCGATCAATACCCGGGCCGCGGCGGACGCCGCTGAACACCGAGCATCACGCAGCCCCGTCGTGTTCCCGCAGGTCGACCGGCCCCGACGCAAGTGGCGCGTTGCCCAGGCCGTTCTCACGACCCCCGGGGTGGACGTCCCGGCACCTCGTGCCAGGCAGCCGGCCGAGCGCATCAACGATCCGCGCTCCACGCCGTCCGAGCGAACATGACGCAGAATGATCAGCGTGGGCAACCTGGATCGCAAACGCCCGCCACACCGGGAACTGCCGCGTCAGCCCGCGCCGGCGCTCAAGCGGGCGCCGACGTCCAAGAGTCGCCTCCTCGCTGAACCACCGTTGCATTCTGCAACGTCGGCCACCGTGCCATGAGCGAACCGGCGTTCGGGCCCGTCGGTGTCGATCCCGCGGCCGAGCGGCTCTACCGATGCTTCGCAACGTACGCGACGATGCCGCACACGTCAGGCCCTCACGCCGACGACCGGCGCGGCGCGACGTTCGAGTTCCGCGGCCACGTGACCCGCGAGCTCGTGCATGTCGGCCTGCTCCTCTTCGGTCCAGGTGCGCGGGGTCAGGCTGAAGACGCACAGGACGCCGACCAGGGAGTGGTCGGCGGTGCGGACCGGAACGCCGAGGTAGGCGCCGAGCAGCCCGGCCGACACGATCTGAATGCCGGCGACCCGTTGGTCGGCGCGGGCGTCGGGGATGACGACCGTCTCATTGCTACGTAGCGCGTGCGAGCACACCGTCTCCTCGAACGGCACCTCGGTGCCGGACGGGAAGGCGCTGCGGGCCACGCCCTGCACGCACAGCGAGACCTGGCGGTCGGTGAGCATCGAGATCTGCCCACCGTCGGCGGCGATCCGTGTGACGGCGAGCTGGACCAGGGTGTCGAGGGCGGCCGTGGCGTCGGCGTCTCCGAGCACGGCGAGGGCCAGCCGGAGCGCCTGGGCGGCGCGCGGGCTGGGAGCAGGTTGGTCGGTCATCGGACCTCCGGGGGACGAGTCGATGCGGTTTGCATTTTATACGGAACTCACAAATCCGCGACTTCAGACTCCCGCGGCCGAATTTCTCGCGTTCAAGAAGCCAAGTCGGTGAAGTACCTGTAAGTTCTTCCCAGAACGGCCCCCGACGTTCGGCGAAGGAAGCCCATGAACGCAGCGCCCGGCACCGGCGGCATCGTCGTGCCCTTCCGTGCTTCACCGACTCCCGCGCCTGGTGCCTCGGTCTCGTCGTCACCGTTGCCGGACCTCGACCCGGCCGTCACCGTCGAACGCGGTTGGCCGTCGCGGACCGCTCTCGTCGTGGGCGCGACCCCGCACCCGGTGGTGCTCGACGTGCTGCAGCGGCACGGCATCGGCGCGTGCGTCGCGCCGGTGTCGCAGGTCGACGCCCTGCTCTCCGGCATCGGACCGTTCACGTTCCTGCTGCTCGGGCCGGACGTGTTCGCCGACGACGCCGGTGTCGACCGCGTGCGCGAGTGGCACCGCTGCTCCCCGTCGGCGCGGGTGAAACTCGTCGCCCGGCCGGAGGACACCGCGCCCGCGGTGCTCGTGCGCGCGCTGCGTGCCGGCGTCAACGACGTCCTCGACCCGGACGAGCACGAGCGCATCGATGCGCAGGTCACGGCGGGTCTGGTCTCGGCCGGCGCCCACCGGGAGCGGGTCCTCGCCATCGGCGCCCATCCGGACGACGTCGAGATCGGCTGCGCCGGGACGTTGCTCGACCACCGCCGCCGAGGTGACCGGATCACAATCCTCACGCTCAGCCGCGGCGCGGTCGGCGGTGACACGGACGCCCGGCGCGACGAGGCTCGACGGACGGCCGAGACCATCGGCGCCCAACTGCTGTTCGCGGACCTGCCCGACACTCGCGTCGACGACGGCATCGACACGATCCGGTTGATCGAGAGCGTCGTCGCCGCGGTCGACCCCACCGTGGTCTACGTGCACTCCGCCCACGACAACCACCAAGACCACCGGGCCGTGCACACCGCGACCCGCAGCGCAACGCGCGGGGTGCGGCGGGTCTTCGCCTACCAGAGCCCGTCCGCCACCAACGAGTTCTTCCCCACCCAGTTTGTGCCGATCGACGCGGTCGTCGGCCAGAAGGTCGAGGTGCTGCAGTTGTTCGACTCCCAGAGCGGTCGGTCGTATCTCGAGCCGGAACTGGTGACGGCGGGTTCCCGGTACTGGGCGCGGCACCTCGGTGCGAGCGCCCGGTACGCCGAACCCTTCGAGGTGCTCCGCTCCGTAGGCGACCTCCGCCATGCCGTCACCACCCCCTCCGTGACGACGTTCCCTGCGAGCCGGCCGAACACGATGGCCGCAGCGGGCACCGGCATCACCGCAGCCGTCGCGGATGCGACGTCGTGACCGACACGTACCCGCTGGGCACCGTCCTGGTGACCGGCGCCGGCGGACCCGCCGCCGTCACCGTCCTGCAGAGCCTCGCCGGCCACGCCCGGCTGATCGCCGCGGATATCGACCCGGTCGCCGTCGGGCTCTACCTCGTCCCGGTCGGGCAACGCGTCCTATTGCCGCGGGGCGACGACCCGCGCTTCGTCGACGCCCTACTCGAGGCGGCCGTGCTGCACGGCGCGGACGTCGTGGTGCCGACCGTCGACATCGAACTGCGCGCCGTCTCCGCGGCCCGCGCGACGTTCGCTGCACACGGCATCGATCTGCTGGTCGAGCAGGTGAGCACGCTCGACCTGTGTCTCGACAAGGCCGTCCTCGTCGAGTGGTGTGCGCCGTCGGTCCGGGTGCCACGGACGATCGTGGTCGACGCCGTCACGACGGCCGCCGACATCGAAGCGCTCGGCCTGCCGTACGTGGTCAAGCCACGGCAGGGCGCCGGCGGCCGCGGGGTCGCCGTCCTCAACTCGGCGGCCGCGCTCGACACCGTGCCGCGTGACGGTTCCTACCTGGCGCAGGAGCTGCTGCCCGGCGCGGAGTACTCCATCGACGTCCTCGCGCGCCCCGACGGCCACGTCGTTGCCGCGGTCCCGCGCCGCCGCGACAAGGTCGACTCCGGCATCGCCGTGGCGGGCCGCACCTTCGCCGACGCCGACCTCGAACGCTTCGGTCGCGACGTCGCCACGCTCATCGGCGCCACCGGCGTCGTCAACGTGCAGGCGAAGCTCGACCGTGACGGTAAGCCCGGTCTGCTCGAGGTCAACGCCCGCTTCCCCGGGACGATGTCGCTCACGCAGGCGGCGGGCGTCGACATGCCGCTGCTCGCCGTCCGGGCGCTGCGCAGGCTCGAGGTCCCCGACCACGTCGACTTCCGCGAGGTCGCGGTCGTGCGGCACTGGACCGAGGTCGTCGTCCCCGTCGAGGACTACGCCGTGCTCCCCGCGGTCGTGCCGAGCCCGTCCGAGCCCCTGCTCGCGGCGCCGTGACGTCCGGTCTCGACGCCGCCGCGGTCGACTGGCACACGCACTCCGATCTCACCGACGGCGCGGATTCGCCGGACGCCATGGTCGATGCCGCGGCCGCGGCGGGCCTCGCCGGGTGGGGACTCTCGGACCACGTGCGGGCCGACAGCGACTGGGTCGACGGCTACGTCCGACGTGTCCGGGCGATGCATCGTGGCGGGCTGCAGGTGTTCTGCGGGGTCGAGGCGAAGATCCTCGACCGCGCCGGCCGTCTCGACCTCCCCGTGCACCTGCCCGAACTCGACCACGTGCTGGTGGCCGACCACCAGTTCCCCGGGGTCGACGGACCGGTGTCTCCTGCAACGGTCCGGTCGTGGCTGGCCAACGGTCGGATGTCGGCGGCGGACGCGGTCGACACCCTCGTCGACGCGACCTGTGCGGGTCTCCGGCAGTCGCCCGCACCGGCGGTCGTCGCCCACCTGTTCAGCCTGCTGCCGAAGCTCTGCCTCGACGAGGCTGCGGTCACCGACGAGCACCGCTCCGCGCTGGCGTCGGCGTGCCTGACGACCGGAAGTGCTGTCGAGGTCAACGAGAAGTGGGTCTGCCCGTCGGTCGACACCGTGCGGCGGCTGCACCAGGCCGGCGTGCGGATCGTGCGCGGTAGCGACGCGCACCGCGCCTCCGAGGTGGGTCGGCACGCGTACTGGGACGAGGTCGTGAGCGCGCTCGCGGCGACGCCGTCCGCTGCGGGCGCCGGTCCGTGAGCACCGTGCTCGCCGACCTCGCCGGGGTCGGGATCTGGGTGCTCAGCATCTTCGTGCTGCTCGGCGCGATCCCCAACCTGGTCACGGTCGTGCAGTTCGTCCTCCTGGCCTGCCACCGCTGGCGCGACCACCTCGACGACGACCAGGTCGGACTCGACGAACTGCCGCGGGTCGCGGTGCTCGTGCCCGCGTGGAACGAGGCGGCCGTGCTGAAGCTCAGCGTCGACCGCATGATGGCGCTGGACTACCCGGCCGACCGGCTGCTGCTCGCCGTGGTCGACGACGCCAGCACCGACAAGACCCCGGAACTCATGGCGGCCAAGTGCGCCCAGTACCCCGGCCGGGTCCGACACCTGCGGCGCGAGCAGGGCGGGCAGGGCAAGTCGCACACCCTCAACCACGGTCTGCGCGAACTGCTCGCCGATGACTGGGCGCAGGCGGTGCTCATCACCGACGCCGACGTCGTGTTCGAGCCGACCGCGATCCGCCGCATGACCCGCCACCTCGCCGACCCGACGGTGGGCGCCGTGACGGCGTTCATCAAGGAGGCCAGTGGCTCTCCGAACTGGATGAACCGGTACATCGGCTACGAGTACACGGCGGCCCAGGCGGTCGGGAGGCGGGCCCAGAACGTGGTCGGCGCCCAGGCGTGCCTCGCCGGCGGCGCGCAGCTGCACACCCGGTACAACCTCGAGGCGCTCGGTGGTCTCATCGACACCAGCACGCTGGCCGAGGACACCGTCACCACCCTGCTGACCCAGCTCGACGGCCGGTCGGTCGTGTTCGACGGCAATGCCGAATGTTACGCGGAGGAACCGGCCGACGTGGTCGGGCTCTGGAAGCAACGGTTGCGCTGGTCGCGCGGGAACCTGCAGGTGGGACGACGGTTCCAGCACGTGTTCTTCCGTCCGTCCCGGAAGCACCACCTCGGCAACTGGTGGTTCGGCGCGATGTGGTGGTCGACGTTGCTGCTGCCGGCGTTCATGGTGCTGGCGTCGGCCGCGCTGGTCACGCTGTGGTGGCTCGACGCCACCCGAGGGCGGATGCTGTTCGACGCCCTATGGATCAGCAACGCGCTGGGCTTCGTGTTCACGACCGTGTCGACCCTGCTGGTGGATCGCGGGGTGGCACGGCGGAGTTGGCGGCAGGGTCTAGCCTTCCCCGGCCTGGTCAGCCTGGTCGTGATGGCGTGGGTGCTGGCACCGGCACCGACCCGGGCGCTCGTCCGGTACGTGTGCGAATCCGTGGGATGGGGCTGGTCCGCCGACGTGCGGCATCTGCTCGCGCTGGCCGCCTACGCCTGGATCTCGTTGTGCATGCTGGCGGCGTGGGCGACCTACCGCCTCGACAAGGTCCGCACCCTGGGTCGGCTCGGCGGCGTGCTGCTGTTCGTGGTCGGCTACGGCCCGCTGCTGTGTGCGATCACCTTCGCCTCGTACGTCGCGGAAGCGCGTGGGACGGCCGCGGTGTGGGACAAGACCGTCAAGACCGGGAAGGTGGTGAGCGTCTCGTGATCAGCCATCGCGCCGCTGACACACCGACCGAGGAGCTGGACACCGATCGGCGCCGTGAGAAACGGCTGTTCTGGAAAGGCGTTCTGTCTGCGGTGGCCGTGGCGGTCGTCGTGATCGTCCGTCAGCGATATCTGGTGTGATCGTTGTCCAGTGCGACGGTTTCGCGGCCGACGTCCTGGGTAGACCTCGGGTGACCTTTCCCCCGGAGGTGCTCGTGGCGTCGACACGCCGTGCCCGGTTCGTTCCCCTCGTGCTCGGCGGTGCTCTTGCCCTCGGTGTGCTCGCGACGCCCGCTGCGGCTGACCCGGTGACCGACCCGTCTGCCACCGCGGCGTGGAACTGGATCCTCGGCCAGCGGGGGAGCGGCACGCCCCTCACGAGCTCGTCGGTGATCACCCCGACCAAGACGTACGCGGCCTCGTTCGTCGGTGCCGTGTCCGGCACGTTCACCGTGTCGGGCACGACCTCGCCCGCCGTCGTCAACCCCGCCGCGATCGTCGTCGACACCCCGGCCACCGTGTCGAAGACCTACGCCAAGCCGGTGTCGGGTCACGTCACCGTGCCGCCCGCGCCGAACCGCTGGATTGTCCAGGCCTACAAGGACACGACGTCCGGACGGGTGCAGGTGCCGTTGCAGGCGGCCGTCGCCGCGAGCGGGACGTTCACCATCGACCTCGGCGCCACGACGAATCCCCCGAGCGGCACGTGGGTCCTGGGCCTGCTGGACGCGACGAACGGCTACGCGCCGTACGGCACCGCGTGGCCTGCCGCCCCCGTGTACGACGGCTGGGTCGTCCGCGCGATCGTCGTCACCGACGTCGGGTACCCGATCGGCGACCAACCGGCCCGCGCCGACGGGACGTTCTTGTTCTCGTCGAGCGCGCAGGGCACCAAGGTCTTCCAACTCGTCGACTCCGCGTCCGGTACGGTCCTGGCCGAGAACTCCCCGGACTTCGGTCTTGTCCGCAGCTACGCGGGCGGAACCACGGCGTCGTCGTACGACCAGGCGCTGGCGGTGACGACGGCGCAGGCGCTCGGAGAGGACCCGACCGCGTTGACCACCGGCCTGATCGCCATGCAGCGCACGGGCGGGGGGTTCGTCGACGTCGTCGACGTCCGCAACCCCGCCGGCCGCAACGGCACGCAGTGGTCGGGCAACTCGGCCGTCGCCACCTGGGCGCTGCTCAACCGGGTGCACGCCATGACCGGTACCGAGCCGACCTACGCTGCGACCCGGCAAGCGGCGATCAAGGGGCTCACGTTCCTCAAGTCGCAGCGCCGCACCGACGGCCTGCTCGACGCCGGCAAGTCGGGCGACGACTCGCCTTCGCCGACGTGGGTCTCGACCGAGCACAACCTCGACGCCTGGCAGGCCTTCCGCCTCGGCGCAACCGTGGTCGGTGACACCGCGGCGGGCAGTGCCGCCTCGGTGCTCGCCGGGGTGATCGTCACCAAGCTGTGGGACGCCGGCGCCGGTCACTTCCGGCGCGGGCTGTCGGGTGGCGCCCCGGACGACACCGACGCCCTCGACGTCAGTTCCTGGGGCACGTTGTTCCTGCGCGGCATCGGCCGGGCGGACCTCGCGGCGCAGTCACTGGCGCACACGGCCGCGTTCGCGTCGGCCGACGGCGGCACCACCGGGTACCGCAGCTACCACCCGCAGCCGGTCTTCCCGAACGCGCCGGCCAACGTCTGGGTCGAGGGTTCGGCGAGTGTGGCGCTGGCGCAGGTGCGCAGCGGCGACACGACCGGCTACGCGACGACGCTCGCCGCGCTGGCCGCCCTGCAGCAGCCCGACGGCTCGCTGCCGTACGCCACCACCGCCGACGGCCCGACGTCGATGACCACCGACTCTGCCGTCGCGGCCGCTGCGTGGTTCGTCTTGGTGTCCCTCGCGCCGACCGGTTCGTCGATCTGGGACTGAAGTCGGCCATGCTGAGCAGTTGGGTGACGGCTGGTTTGCCTCGCTCCTCCGATTGAGGCTGCTGGGTCGCTGTGCCCGAGCCGTGTCGCTGGGCTGTGAGAACCTCGTTCGGGCGGGCCCGCGCCCGTCCAGACGGGTGTCGTTGCAGCCCGCGGGTACCGACGCGGGGTGCAAGCGACCTCGTCGTCGAACTGGTTGCGTGTCGCCTCCTAGCGGACAGCGGCGAGCGGGTTGACCCGGGCAGACAGAGCTACGTGGTGCACGCACCCGGGTCAGAATACTGAAACACGAGACCGAGGTGCGGTGCCGAGCAGGGGCGCATCGGCGGCAGTCGAATCTGTCGGGGAGAGGGTCTACCTGCTTGTCAGCGAGCTGGCCGCCAACGGAATTCTGTAGCGCGCGTACCGGGTTCTGAAGATCGCTGGACAGCCGTACCGCCGGTAGTTGACCGATCCGGTCAGTGACGCCGACCGGACCAAGGCCCACCCCGAGGATGCTCTGTTGTTCAACGCCCACCGCAACACCCTTGGGTTCGGCACCGCTACATGTTTGAAGACCCCCGACGCCGCATTGGCTGAGGCGGGACCGGACCGGACTGGTGGGCGGATCCGTCGCGTCAGTCGGTGTTCCAACGTCAACGAGACCGCACCGCGGCGAAGACCGCGAGATTGACCGTCGGTTCACCGAGACCGCTCAGTTCACCTTCGCTGTGGTGGCGTCACTGGGTGGGTGGTAGCTGGCGGCGGCGTCCGGTGAGTTCGGTGAGTCGTTGCAGGTAGGAATCATCGTCGAGGCCACGGAAGACGTCGGCGCGCAGCGCGATGTGGTCGTCGGTGTCATGCCAGCCGTGAGCGGCGGCGGTGCGGATGTCGGTGATCAGTTGGTGCAGTTGCCGGTCGTCAAGGCCTCGACACAGGTCCGGCCGCAGGGTGCGCCAGAGGGCGACGGTGACCGCTGGGTCGTCACCATCGGTGCGGCCGGCAGTCGGGTCGCCTGACGGCGTCTCCTCACAGCGGCATCCGTGCGTGTCGGGTCGGTCGACAGTCGTGTCGTAGCCCGCGGTCACGACTTCAGGCGACGCCGCTGAGATAGTGGTTGATGCTGGATGTCGCGGGTGCGTTGGCCCGAGACGGAGGACACGGACGGGACTCCTGGCCCCCACGCGGTTGCGTGTGGTGTCGCCGCAGGTCCGGTCGGTGGTCCGGCAGCATCCGTTGCAACCAGGTCCACAACCTGTGCGCATGTGGGGTGGGGTGACCGGTAGCGGGCTGGACGCAGGCAGACGCCGTGGCCGCTCAGGTGCGGACCAGGAGTTGCCGCAGCGGGCCGAACAGCCGCCGCACCATTCGGCGGCGGCGCCTTGCGCGGCGGGCTCGCTGTTCGGCGGCGCGTTGACGTGGTGTGGGCGGGTTCAGGACGGGGGGTGGGTTCGCGGCATCGAGGCCCAGCGCCTGGTCGAACTGGTTCACGGCGGGAACAGTACAGCCACTGAGTCAAATTGTCGTTAACGGCTACCTGGCCACTGTGCCGAGCACGAGTCCCCCGGACGTTGTATCCCGAAGGTGTGCGGTTGACCGTCGTCTGGTTCTCAGATACACCCAGAGCCGGGTGAACCACCACAGAAAGCATGCCGTGGCGCTGCGACGTTGACAAGCAGCCGAGACAGCCGAGACAGCCGAGCTTTGAGCACCGCTGCCAGCGACGCTCTGTCAACCGCGTCGATGTCCGACCGTGACTCGTCTGATGGAGATCATCCAGTTTCAGTCTGTGGCGTCAACCGTCCTCTACCCGGCGGACTGGCCCAGACAGCGTGGCTTGAGCGCGACCACCATGATCGACCCTCGGCGGCCGGACCGGACTCGGTGACGTGGCGGGTCCACTAGTACCTAGCGTGGCTTTGGCAAGATCTGTCCACTCGACGGGGTACGTGACCACTCATGCGTTCTCGGTTTCGGGCAACGCCCTGTCGTCACGGGTGGCTTCTCCCAGAATTCTCTCCATCGGAACGTCGCGTGCGGCGGTTTGCAGCGCACGGCTGACTTCGAGACGGGTACCTGCGGCACCACACGCGACGCCACCCGTGCCGAGCGCGCGGCTCGTGGCATCCACCGCACGCTGCGGCAATCCGGGGTCCCACCAACCGTCGTCGCGGCGGCCCGCTCGTCGTGGGCGAGGCCGACCGGTACGTGCGGGAGATGCAGCGGTGAGTCCGCGCTCGTGCTCGCGCGCGACCCAAACGTCAGTCGAGCGCGCCGCGGCCCGCGTCTGTGAGACGAAGCCGGACGACGCTTTGATCAGGAGCCGACATCGTCGCATCGTGAGGTGGGACCGCTTGATCAGACTCGCTGATCTCGATCAGGCCGTCCGCGGCGAGCGTACGAAGGACCGGCTCGAGACCGAACCACGGCGCGGGACCACCGCGATGATCGAACTCGCCTCGTCGTGCCCGTTGGCCGGTGACCCAGTCGAAGACACCGAGGGTCGACGGTGTGGTGCTGCGGGTCGAGAGGTCCGCGACGGCTTGAAGTACGTCCTCTCTTGTCTCAGGCATGGTGAGAGCCTAAGCGACCGGAACTTCCGGCGTACGCGGCGCTGTCACAGGGCGCGGCCGTCGTGCCGGCAGCGAGAGCCGGGTACGTGGACGGAACCCGCTCGGCGGCACGGCGTGAATCTTCGTGGCCGGTCGCCCACGGGTCGCCCTCGTCATCCGGTCGCCCTCGTCATCCGGTCGCCCTCGTCATCTGGTCGCCCTCGTCATCTGGTCGCCGAGCCATTGACCGACAACGGCGCGTCGCCGAGATCGGCGAGAAGGGTCTGAGTGCGGAGCAGATGCGTGTTCAACATCCTCCGGGAGACAGCCAGCAGCTCGGCGATCTGCGGATCGCCGAGAGTGCACACCACGGTGTTCTTGACCCGTCGGCTCTCGACGACCCCGGCTCTGCGCAGCACGCTCACCTGCTGGGACAGGTGCGAAAGCTCGAGTCCTGTGGCGGCCGCCAGCTCGCCGACCGTGAGGTCGTTTCCCGAGAGCAGTTCGAGCACGCGGATGCGTGCTGGATGGGCCAACGCCTTGAACAGATCGGCCTTGGCTTCCGCGAGGGGCCTACCGGGGGTGAACGGCACGGGCGCCAACTTAATCTCAGATTGACAGTTCCATCAAGTTGACGATTGACTGCCGCCCGTGTCCGTCAGCCCCTCGGCCGAGCAATACCGGGACGCGTTCCGCGCGAGCCCGGTCGCGTCCTTGCTGCTCGATCTGACGCTGCGCATCATCGACGTCAACGCGGCGTTCTACCGTATGAGCGGAACGACCGCGGCCCATGTACTCGGCCATGACCTGCTCGAGGTCGTGAGAATCGGATCGGCCGGCACCGACGAGACGGATCACCTCACGGCGGCCGATGCGATCAGTGCCTCGATCGAGCGGGTGCGTACCACGGGGAGCGCCGACCGAGTCGTCGACATGCCCTGGACGATCCGGCACCACGACCGTGTACCCGATCGCAGGATCTGGCACGCGACGACGACGGCGGTGCCGAACGACGTCGGCGACCTGACGCTTCTGCTCCACCAGGTCGACGACGTGACCGAGTCGGTTGCCACCCGGCGCGAGGC
Source organism: uncultured Jatrophihabitans sp. (assembly GCA_964252095.1). Classification (GTDB taxonomy): domain Bacteria; phylum Actinomycetota; class Actinomycetes; order Mycobacteriales; family Jatrophihabitantaceae; genus CAXUNA01. The sequence goes on from CAXUNA010000006.1 coordinate 27,544, forward strand.
CGACTCGTCGGACCGCACTGAGCACGCACGGCTGGTGGAGGAGGTGAACACCGCGCAGGAGAGTCTGATCCTGCGTGCCGAGCAGTTGCAGAGGCTCAACGAGCAGTTGCAGCACGCAGGCCACCATGACCGGAGCGTGGCCCAGGCGTTGCAGAGCTCACTTCTGGCTCAACTCCCGACGGCTCCGCACCTGCAACTTGCGGCGCGCTACCTGACGGCGGCCGGTACCGATCAGGTGGGCGGCGACTGGTACGACGCTTATGTCGCGCCGAACGCGGACGTGACCTTCACGATCGGCGATGTCATGGGTCACGACATCGTCGCGGCCGGTCTCATGGGGCAGCTGCGGAATGTGTTGCGAGCGCTGGTGGTGGACCGGAACGAGAGTCCCGCCCAGCTCCTCAGCCGGCTCGACCGCGCTCTGCAACGGCTCCACGTCGACACCCTGGCGACGGCGGCATTGCTCGCTGCCACGCCGGACGGCGACGGCGGTTGGACGCTCAGGTGGTCGAACGCCGGACACCCTGCGCCGATGCTCCTCTCTCCGGATGGGGTGGTTGAGCTGCTGGACGGCGCGCGCAGTGCTCTACTCGGCGTCCGCCCTGACATCACGCGCGCGGATCTCGCCCGACATGTCGCATCCGGGTCGGTGTTGCTGCTCTACACGGACGGGTTGATCGAGACCCGCAATCGCGACCTGGATGACGGAAAGGCACGTCTGGCGCAGGCTGCTGCTCATCACCATCGGCTCGCCCCCGGCCAGTTCCTCGATGCCGTCCTCGCCGACATGGTCGGCGGTCAACCGGAGGATGACGTTGCCGTGCTCGCGGTGAGGTTCTCGGCCGCGTGAGCGGCCGCTGCTGATCGGGGGAGCACATCGTGATCGACGTCGACGGCTTCGCCCGCTCGTACCTCATCGTCGACGTTGATCGAGACGCGACAGCCAGTGCTGTCGCAGGCCTTCTCGAAATGGGCGCCGCCGCACTCCGGGCACGAGGCCCGGTCACCGTTCACCACCTCGCGTTCGAGACGGTCGACGACACCCGCCGAACAGCGATCATCCTCACGATCTACTTCGACAACGGCCCGGGTCACTGACTCCACCGGTTCATGGCGCTCGCGTCGGCGAGTTGGCTGAAGCGGAAACCTAAGTCGGAACGACCTGACTTGGCGACTTTACGAGCTGGGGCGGCCGGCGTTACCCGTGACGTGGCTCTAGATCACGAGGCTTGGCAGTGCGGTCGGACCGTGTGTGCGTTCGCGGACTCCGTTCGAGCATCGCCAGGCCGGCGCCCGAGTGCGTTGCGCTGTGTGGTGCACGACGTCCCACTCGAGCTGCTGTTCTTGACACGTCGCCCTGACGGTGCGTGTCGGCCCGGACTGGCTGGCATCACCTTCTGGTGGGTCGTCGCTATCGGTCACTAACGAGTGCCGGCTCGGCGGAGATCCCGCGCTCGACCGTCCCGACCGGCATGGGCCAGGACGGTCTCGTCGGCGCGCGGCTCGGTGTTCGCGCAGGACGAGGAGAGCTCGGTCGTGTGGGGCATGCCGGGCTTCGTCGCCAAGGAGGGTTTGGCCGCATCGGTGCTGCCCCTCTCGGAACTCGCCGGTGCGATCACCCGCGCCGTTGCTGTTCGGGTCGGCGCGGTGGTCATGGCATGACCGCGATCCGGACCGACGACTTCTCGTTCCTCGCCGATTTCCTCCGCAGGCGGTCCGCTATCTCGATCGGACCCGGCAAGGAGTATCTGGTCGAGTCGCGACTTGCTCCGGTGGCCCGCGACGGCGGGTTCAGCGACGTGGCGTCGCTGATCGGAGAGCTGCGCCGGCCGTTGCTGGATTCCGGTGTGTGCGACCGCGTCGTCCAGGCCATGACCACCAACGAGACGTCCTTCTACCGCGACATGCACCCGTTCGAAGCGTTGCGGGAGACGTTGGTGCCCTCGGTCATGAAGGCCAATGCCGGTGTCCGACGGTTGTCCGTGTGGAGCGCCGCTAGCTCGACGGGCCAGGAGCTCTACACGATCGCGATGACGCTCGAGGAGAACTTTCCGACACTGGCCGGGTGGGACATCCGGCTCGTCGGCACCAACCTGTCCTCCGACGTCGTGGCGCGGGCTCAGGCGGGTAGCTGCAGCCCGTTGGAGGTCAACCGAGGCCTTCCGGCGGCGCTTCTCCTCAAGTACTTCGAGCGGCAGGGCCGCAACTACGTGATCGACTCCCGCCTGCGCGAACGCTGCCGGTTCCAGGAGCTCAACCTCGCCGGTACCTGGCCGGTCCTCCCGATCTTCGACATCGTCTTCTGCCGCAACGTCCTCATCTACTTCGATCTGGCGGTCAAGCGACACATCCCCGCCAAGGTCCGACAACGGCTCGTACCCGGCGGGTTCCTCGTCCTCGGCGCCGCCGAGTCGGCTTTGGGACTGGTTGACGGATTCGTCCAGGACCGAGTCAACAACACCGTTGTCTACCGAGCGGAGTGACCGTGAACGCCCTTGTGATCGAGGATGCTCGAACGGGACGGATGGTGATCCGGCGCATCCTGCAGTCGCGCGGGTTCGAGGTGGGCGAAGCCGGACACGGCCGCGAGGCCCTCGATGTCATCGAGGCGGGGTGGAAGCCCCACGTCGCGCTCGTTGGCTGGAACATGCCCGTGATGGGCGGGCTCGAGTTCATCCGCGAGGTGAGGTCACGCGCGGAGCTCCGCGACATCACGCTGATGATGGTCACGACCGAAGGTGAGCGCCCCCAGATCGTCCGTGCCCTGGCATCCGGCGCCCACGAGTACCTCATCAAGCCCTTCACCGAGGATGCGCTGATCGCCAAGTTGGATCTCCTGGGCATCCGGCCCGGAACGGAGGTGCTCGTGTGAGCACAATGCAGATGGTCGGTGACATCATCGACGCCGGATTACTCGCTGAGGTCACCGGCGACGTGTTCGCCGGCATGTTCGGCGAGGAACGTGAACGCCCGCACGCGATCTCGCCCACCGCCGGCGCTTACGACGTGGTGAGCGCGGTCGACATCAGCGGCGGGTGGCACGGCACGGTGTCCTTCTCGTGCGAATTGGCGCTCGTCCGGTTCGCGGCGGCGGAATTGTTCGGCATCCTGGCGGATGATGTCGACGAAGCGGACCTGCGCGACCTCGCGGGGGAGGTCGTCAACGTCGTCGGCGGTAACATCAAGTCGTTGTTGCCGGGACCAGAGTGCGCTGTCGCTTCCACGCACTGTGCTGGACGGGAGCGGACTCGTCGAGCTCCCCGCGGTGCCGGTGGACCTCGGGTGGTGCGGACACCCACTGCGTGTGGACGTCGCGCCGAGTCGTGCGGGCGGCCGCTGAACCGGCGCGGTCGTCGACAACCAGCCTCTGAATACCTCGCACGGACGCGAGGTGTATATGTGTGTGACATCGGACCGAGCAGGAGGCTCATCGTGTTTAGCGCCCTCGATCCTGCCACCGGCGTGCAGCCGTCGTCATAGACTCCACCCCCTACCTCGTCGGTTGCAGGATGGTCCTAGGCGTGGTCTTGGCAGGTTTCGCCGTCCGGACGTGTGTTCGCCGACGTCGGCAGGCCACAGGGTCTGCCCCCAGTTCGATTGACTCGTTTCGGTAGGGGCGGTCAGGCCGCGTGA
>CAXUNA010000007.1:0-28102 GCA_964252095.1 uncultured Jatrophihabitans sp.
ACCTGAGGCGAAGAATCGCGATACATCCGGGCGCGCCTTGTCGCTCGATGACCGTTACCGTCGCAGGGGCCGATCCGCAACTGCGACTTGCCTCGCAGGGCTTCGTCGTGTGAGACGCGGCTGCCGGCGAGTTGCACGCAGGATCAGCCGAACTGCGAGCAGACCGTAACAACCACCGCACGACGTGAGGCTTCGCGAACGTGTCCTTAGCGGCCCGACCGGTAGCGCAACCTGAACGACATGGCCCGATCACCGTGCAGCAGACGCGTCGGGGCGCTGCGCGGAACGGAACCGCTGCTGGTATGCCCGCGGGGAGATCCCCAGCCGGGTCACGAACGTCCGTCGCAACGTCTCGGGGTTGCCGTAGCCGGCCCGGTCGGCGGTGACTCCGACCGAGTGTCCGGCGTCGAGCGCCGCTTTGGCGGCGTCGAACCGGATGGTGTCGACGAAGCGGGCGGGCGTTGTGCCCAGCTCGTCGTGGAACAACCGGGTCAGGTGCCGTGCGCTGACGGCGTGCCGGGTGGCGAGCGCACCGACCGAGTGATCGCCTGCGGGGTCGGCTGCGACCTCGTCGTGGACGCCGCGCAGCAGCGACGTGCGGGGTCGTGGGCCCGACAGCGTCGGGGAGAACTGCGACTGCCCGCCCGGGCGTTGCAGGAACACCACCAGCGAGCGGGCGACGGCGCGGGCGACCTGCTCGCCGTGGTCGTCCTCGAGCAGGGCCAACGCGAGGTCGATCCCGGCCGTCACGCCCGCCGAGGACAGCAGCGGCCCGTCCTTGACGAAGATTGCATCGGGCTCGACAGTCACGGCCGGGTAGGCGCGGGCGAGCAGGTCCGTGTGCTGCCAGTGGGTCGTGGCCCGGCGCCCGTCCAGCACGCCGGCGGCGGCGAGAATGAACGCGCCGGTGCAGATCGAGCACACCCGCTGTGAGTGCGCGGCCATCGTGCGGACGGCGTCGACCAAGCCGGCGGGCAGTGGAGCGGTGGGCAGGGCGTCGCCTCCCATCACCAACAACGTGTCGAAGCCGAGCCCGGGTGTCGCGGCGTCGAGGTCGGGTGTCAACCGCATGCCGGTCGACGACGTCACCGTCGCCGCGCCCACCGAGACCAACGACAGCTCGTACGTTGCACCATGCAACCGTGCCTCGGCGAACACCTCGCTGGGGCCTGCGACGTCGAGCAGTTTCACGCCGTCGAACACGACCACGCCGATGCGGTGTGGTCGAGGCCTTCGGCCCATCCCTGCCCCCAGTTCCTCAGGCAGCTACCGCCGCCGACCGCCATTCACCGTACGCCGAGCGTGTCCGGATCTGTGGGATCGACGACCGTTGACGAGGGGCACGGTCAGGTCGCGTCGACGCAGGCTTGGAGCACGCCGGAGACCTCCTCCGCCCGCACCACCAGGAGACCACCATGACCGAAACAATTGCCGGGATCGACATCCCGGACACCCAGTTGGCCCGTGACGCCACCGACCTCGTCGGTGATGCCGCCACTTCCGTACTGTTCCACCACTCCCGCCGGGTGTTCCTGTTCGGAAGCCTGAAGGGCCGTCACCGCGGACTGGAGGTGGACCCGGACCTGCTGTACGTCGGCGCGATGTTCCACGACCTCGGCCTCACCGAGCGCTACCGCCGCACCGACCAGCGCTTCGAGGTCGACGGTGCCGACCTCGCCCGCGACTTCCTCCTCGACCACGGCCGCAGCGAAACCGACGCCCGTCAGGTCTGGCTCGCCATCGCGCTGCACACCACCCCCGGCATCGTGGAGCACCTCGAACCCGCGACCGCACTGGTCACCGCAGGTGTCGAGACCGACGTCCTCGGCCTGGACCTCGACCAGATCAGCGACGCGGACCGCGCCGCCGTGGTCGCCGCCCACGAACGCCCGGACTTCAAGAACAACATCCTGCAGGCGTTCACCGACGGCATGAAGCACCGCCCCGACACCACCTTCGGCACGATGAACGACGACGTACTCGCCCACTTCGTCCCCGGCTTCGTCCGCGCGGACTTCGTCGACATCATCCGCAGCTCGGCGTGGCCGGAATGAGCGATCACAGCGGCGAGGACCGCCAGGTGCTCACAACCCGGCAGGGTCACCCCGTCCACGACAACCAGAACCAGCGCACGATCGGGTCCCGGGGGCCAGCCACCCTGGAGAACTACCAGTTCCTGGAGAAGGTCAGCCACTTCGACCGCGAACGTGTGCCCGAGCGCGTGGTGCACGCCCGCGGAGCGGCAGCCTTCGGGTACTTCGAGGCGTACGGGACCGTCGGCGACGAGCCCGTGGCCCGATACACCCGCGCCAAGCTGTTTCAGCAGGGCGGCAGGCGCACGCCGGTCGCGGTGCGGTTCTCCACCGTCGCCGGTGGACGGGACTCCTCGGAGCTGGCCAGGGACCCGCGCGGATTCGCAGTGAAGTTCTACACCGAGGACGGCAACTGGGACCTGGTCGGCAACAACCTCGGCGTCTTCTTCATCCGCGACGCCATCAAGTTCCCGGACTTCATCCACTCGCAGAAGCCGGACCCCGTCACCTTCGAGCGGCAGGTGCCCAACCGCGTCTTCGACTTCGTCAGCCAGACGCCGGAATCGCTGCACATGATGACGTTGGTCTTCTCGCCCCGCGGCATCCCCGCCTCGTACCGGCATCAGCAGGGTTTTGGCGTCAACACCTACAAGTGGGTCAACGCCACCGGTGACACGGTTCTGATCAAGTACCACTGGTCGCCCGCACTCGGAGTCCGCTCACTCACCGCTTCCCAGGCCGCCGAGTTGCAGGCCGCCGATCTCGGCCACCACACCAAGGACCTGTACGACGCCATCGGACGCGGCGAGTACCCGGAGTGGGAACTGCGGGTGCAACTCATGGCCGACCACGACCACCCGGAACTGGACTTCGACCCGCTCGACGACACCAAGGTCTGGCCCGAGGACGTGTTCCCGCTACGAGCCGTCGGGCGCATGGTGCTCGACCGCACCCCCACCAACTTCTTCGCCGAGAGCGAGCAACTCGCGTTCGGCACTGGCGTCCTGGTCGACGGGTTGGACTTCAGCGACGACAAGATGCTGGTCGGACGGACCTTCAGCTATTCGGACACCCAACGGCACCGGATCGGCACGAACTACCTGCAGCTGCCGGTCAACCGCCCCCACGGCGAGGTCCACACCAACCAGCGCGACGGGTCGATGGCATTCGACGTCGACAACGCCGGCAGCAGCGCCCACATCGACTACGAGCCGTCCACCCTCGCCGGGCTGCGCGAAGCCGACCGCCCGTACCGCGAGGAACAGGGCCCGGAGATCCACGGCCGGTTGACCCGCGCCCGGATCGACCGCACCGACGACTACCGGCAGACCGGGCAACGCTTCCTGCTCTGCGAGGCGTGGGAACGCGACGACACCGTCGCCAACTTCGTCGCCGCGCTGCGCCGGTGCGACCGGCACATCCAGGAACGGATGGTCTGGCACCTGTTCATGGCCGAGGACCAGTTCGGTCAGCGGGTCGGCGACGGCCTCGGCATCGCCGCCGACGACGTCCGGCACCTCGGCCCGCTGCCGACCCAGACCCTCACCCTCGATGAGCTCGACCGGGCCGCGCACCTCGGCGCGAACGGCCCACGCGACTTGAGCGGACTGGTCATGACGCACTGCGTGCCCGACGAGAACGCCCTCGCATGAGCCAGGACCCCGCCCGGCTCGCGCGCGACCTGTTCCGCGTCCTGTCCGACGGTGACCCCGAGCTCGCGCTGCGGACCGTTGCGCCGGACAACGTCAACGACGAGGCAGTGAACGGCCCACCGGCATGCGCCATGCCCGGGCCGGCCGGAACCCTGGCCTCGAGCGCCTGGCTACGCTCCGCGTTCACGGATCTGCGGTTCCCCCTGCTGGGAGCCACCGAAGCCGGCGACCAGGTCTGGGTCCGGCTCCGGATGCAGGGCCGGCACACCGGCCCGTTCGTCCGGTTCGCCGCCGGCCGGGTCGACACCGTCCTGCCGCCCAGCGGGCGCGCGATCGACGCCCCCCAACTCCACGTGCTGACCGTGCGGGACGGGCAGGTGCTGCGGCACGAGGCGCTGCGTGACGACCTCACGATGCTCGGCCAGCTCGGAGCCTTCCCTCCGCAGCCGGCCACCCTGACCCGGATGCTCGCCTGGCGGGTGACCGGGAGGGCCACACGGGCCGCCCGTGAGGTAATCGACCGCGCCGACCGGGCCGCACGCCAGGCCTGACGTCCGCACCCCTCGAGAGGAAACCGATGTCCACCACGCTGTTGGCGACGCTGGCCGTCTCGCTCGGCCTCAACATCGCCATGTTCGTCGTGGCCTACCTCGCCCAGACCGACAAGCTCATCGACTTCGTCTACGGGCTCGACTTCGCCGCGCTCGCGGTCATCGGGCTGGTCGAGACGCCGCGACGCGACACCTACGCCATCACCCTGACCGCGCTGGTCGGCGTGTGGGCCGCCCGACTCGCCGTGTTCCTGTTGGTCAGGGTCATCGTCCGGGGCTCGGACTCCCGCTTCGACGGCCGTCGTGAGAGCTTCTTCCGGTTCGGCAAGCTCTGGGTCGGGCAGGGCCTGGTGGTGTGGATCGTGTCGATCCCCGTCCTGCTCGCCCTGCACCACCCGGCCCGCTTCGGTGTGCTCCCGGTCATCGGCCTCGTGGTCTGGGCGGTCGGGCTGGTCGTGGAAGCCATGGCCGACCAACAGAAGTTCGCCTTCGCCCGCGACCCGGCGAACACGGGCACGTGGATCGCGACCGGGTGGTGGCGGTTGTCGCGTCACCCCAACTACTTCGGGGAGATCCTCGTCTGGGTGGGGGTTTACCTCGTCGCGCTGCCCTCGCTCGACGTGGTCGAGGCGATGGTCGCGCTGGTCAGCCCGCTGCTGATCATCGCGCTGCTGCGGTTCGTCAGCGGTGTCCCGATCCTGGAGACCGCCGCCCAGCTTCGCTGGGGCGAACTGCCGGCCCACCAGCGGTACGTCGCAGAGACCAATCTGCTCGTTCCCTGGTTCCCGCGAGCCCAACCCCGGGAGACCCCCATGCCCGCTCCCGTCGCCGCGACGGCGTCAGCGACGTCGGCGAGCCGCCAACGACGGAAGGGCGTGTTCACGGGCGGCGACGACCGCGCCGACGAGCTCCGCGTCGTCGCCGAGCAGGCCGGGTTCGACCGCGAGGATGCGCGAGGGCAGGGACGGGGTGTGACGGGCGAGGGCGGTGCGGATCGCTGAGAGCAGCGGTTCCCCGGCCCGTGCGACGGTTCCCCCGATGACCACCATGGCCGGGTCCAGCGTGCCCACGACGCCGGCCAGTGCGCGACCCACGGCCGCACCCGCGTCCGCGACGACCCGGTACGCCGAGGGTTCGCCCGCCACGACGCGGGCGACGAGCGTGTCGACGTCGGGGCAACTCCGACGGCCGTTCGACAACGCGTCGAGCAGTGCGGTCGATCCCGCGACGGTCTCGAGGCACCCGCGGTTGCCGCATCGGCAGACCACGCCGTTGTCGTCGACGCCGATGTGCCCGATCTCGCCCGCGATGGCGTTGACGCCGGCGTAGGGCACGCCGCGCAGGATCAGGCCGGCGCCGATGCCCTCGGAGAGCATGACGTACACGAGGTCGTCGACGGCAACGGCCGCACCGAAGCGCCATTCGGCCAAGGCGCCGAGGTTGGCGTCGTTGTCGACGACGACGGGCGTTCCCGTCAACTCGCGCAACGCCCGGGAGATGTCGAGTTCGGACCACCCCTCCATCACCGGCGACGCTGCCAGAGTGCTGGCCCGCACGCTGCTCGGGCGCGACAACGCGACGCCGACGGCCATCAGGTCGGCGGACGGCAGCCCCGTGCGGCGGCCCAATTCCTCCATCACGCTCGCGGCCTGCTCGAGCACGGCCCCCGGCGTGAGCGACGGGTCCACGGGGAGGGCCGCGGTGGCCAGCACCGTGCCGGAAAGGTCGGCGAGCGCGACCCGCGGTGCCTCGCGGCGCAGGTGCACCGCGGCAAGGACTCCGCCGGCAGGTCGCAGCTCCAACGTGGTCGGCGGCCGGCCGCCGTTCATCGTCGTGCCGGGCGCAGCGGCGATCTGACGCTCGGCGACCACGTCGTCCGCCAACAGGCCGGCGACCACGGCCGACACCGTGGCGCGGGACAGCCCCGTCCGGCGCGCGATGTCAGCGCGGGTCACGTCGGAGAACCCGTGCACCACCTCGACGACGTGCAACCGGTTCCGCCCTTCGGCGGCGCGTACCTCGGACCCGATCGGCATGGCACGCCCAGGCTACTGCCGGGTGTCGGACCTGGACAGAACAGCCAGCCTGTCTGCGCGCGAGCGCAAGGATCCGGCCATCGATCGTCAGACATCGGACACAGAGGCACTCAACTGGTTGACCTTCCGTCAGATTTAGACAATTGTCCGGCGAGACCTGCCCCACCGTCACCCCGCCAGAACGGAACCCCATGTCGCCATCCCGCCGGCAGCGCAACGTCAGCGCCGCTGCCCTGACGTTGCTGGCCGCGGCTGCCCTGTCCGCCGCCCAGACCCCGCCCGCCGTGGCCGGTACCGCGGGCGTGGTCCTGCACACCACGGTCACGACCAGCGACCTCACCCACGCACTGACCCAGGGCGCCGACGTCAAACTCGGCGCCGTCGCCTCCGGCACCGCGAACGTCACGGTCGACGACACGCAGACCTCGCAGACCATGGACGGGTTCGGGGCCGCGTTCACCGACAGCGCCGCGTACACCCTGGCGGGCCTGCCCGCCGCAGCGCGCAAGACCGCGATGATCCACCTGTTCAGCCCGAGCTCGGGCATCGGCCTGTCGTTCATGCGGACCCCGATGGGCGCCTCGGACTACTCCGCCACGCCAGCAACGTCGGCGCGGGCGTACTCCTACGACGACAACAACGGCGACCCCGACCCGTCGCTGGCGCACTTCTCGGTCGCGCACGACCAGACGTACGTCATCCCGATCATCAAGCAGGCCCAGCAGCTGAACCCGAACATGCTCCTGTACGCCAACAACTGGAGTCCACCGGGGTGGATGAAGACGAACAACTCGATGATCACCGTCAACGGTGACGCCGGCACGCTGCTGTCCGACGACTACGCCGTGCTCGGCCAGTACTACGTGAAGTACCTGCAGGCGTACGCCGCCGCGGGCGTCAAGGTCTGGGGAATCACCCCCCAGAACGAACCATCGGTCACCCCCGGCGGGTACGCCGGCATGAACCTCACCGCACCGCAGGAAGCCAAGCTGATCACGTCGCTGTCGACCGGAGCGAACCTCGGCGGCACGAAGATCCTCGGCATCGACGACAACCCCAACATCGGCTACGCGAACACGGTGCTCAGCGATGCCGACGCGAACGCCGCGCTGTACGGCACCGCATACCACTGCTACGGCAACAACATCGGCGACATCGCCACCATCAACGCCGCCCACCCCACCCGGTCGTACATCAGTGAGTGCTCACCGCCTCCTGGTATCGCGCCGATGACCACCGCGCAGCTGATCATCGAGGCGACCAATTCAGGTGTCAGCGGCGTCGACACCTGGAACCTTGCTCTCAACCCGGGTGGCGGCCCCAAGATGGGCGCCGGCTGCACCAACTGCGACGGCCTGGTCAGCGTCAACCCCGACGGTTCGGTTCACTACAACCTCGGCTACTACCAGATGGGGCAGTTCTCCCGCTTCGTCCAGCGCGGTGCGACGCACATCGCCACGACCGACCCAGGCGGCTCCGGCGGACCGCAGGTGTCCGCGACCGCGTACCGCAACCCCGACGGCAGCGAAGTGCTCGTCGCCACCAACAACGAGTCCACCCCACAGACCTTCACCACGACCTGGAACGGGCAGGGCTCGTTCGCCTACACCCTGCCCGCCGGTGCCACCGTCACCTTCTCCACCGCGAAGCTGCCCGCCCTGAGCTTCGCGAACGGAGCGCCCGGAGTGCTCTACACCCACGCCGGAACCGGCCAGAACCAGTGGCAGTTCTCCGACGGTGACTGGGGCGACGGCGACGGCAACAAGTACTCCAACCACGCCGGTGCCACGGCGACGTTCCGCTTCGCCGGTGCCGGTGTGACCGTGTACGCCTTCCCGAACGCCCTGAACGGTCTGGTCGACTTCGCCGTCGACGGTGGCGCCCCCACCCGGATCGACCTCTCCCTCGACCCGAGCCGCACACCCAAGGCGGTCTACACCACTGCAGGCCTCGACCCGACCGTGCCGCACACCCTGGTCGAGACCGTCGTCGGGCAACGGGGCGTGGGCAACCAGGATCAGTACGGCTCGGTGATCAGCGCGGTCGCCAGCGGCGACACCGCACCGCCGGTCCTCTCGGTCGCCGTCTCTGCGGTCAAGGCACCCGTTCGAGGTTGGTACCCGGCACCCGTCACGGTCACGGCCTCGGCGGTCGACGGCGGCGACGCAAGCCCGAGCCTGCAGGTCCGGGTCGACAACGCGCCCGACTGGTCACCGCTCACGGGCCCACTCGTGCTCGGCGACGGCACCCACACCGTGGCACTGCGCGCTGTCGACGCGTCGGGCAACGTCAGTGACGTCGTCACCCGCGCCGTATCCGTCGACCAGACCGCACCGGTGACCCGGGCGGCGGTGAACCCGTCGGCCCGCACCATCACCTTGACCGCGACCGACGCCACGTCGGGGGTCAACCGCGTCCAGTACAAACTGTCCAAGACCGGCGGCGTCTACCTCACCGCGGCCGGTCAGCCCATCCCGTTGGGATCCGGTCCGGTGACCGTCAGTTACCGCGCGCTGGACAACGCGGGCAACCAGGAGGTCACCCACGTGATCTCGCTGGGAGCAGCCACCGGCACGTGACGAGCCACCGTCGCGCGACCGTGAAGCCTTGCCGGCGGTGGGACGGGCCGGATACGGCCCGTCTCGCCGCCGGGACTCCCGCGCGCGGTCGCCGCGACGCCTCGGCTGACGCCGGTTGTGTCTGGCCTCGGCAGGTGGCGCAGCGGTCAGCCGCCGCCGGGGGCGGTGAACGCGGCCCGGTACGCGGTGGGGGTCGTCCCCGTCTGACGGACGAAGTGGATCCGCAGGTTCGCGGCGGTGCCGAGACCGCACTGCTCGGCGACCTGCTCGACGGACTGTCCGGTGTCCTCCAGCAGCTGGCGCGCGCGGCGCACCCGTTCCGAGGTCAGCCACTGCAACGGTGGGACGCCGAGTTCGGCGGCGAACCGGCGGGTCAGGGTGCGGGTGGTGGTTCCCGCCTGGCGGGCGAGCAGGCGCAGCGTCAACGGCTGGTCCAGTTGTGATCGGGCCCAGTCCAGCAGTGGGGCCAGCGACGAGTCGCGCACGGCCGGCAGCGGGGTCGAGACGTACTGCGCCTGTCCGCCCTGCCGGTGTGGTGGCACCACGAGCCGGCGGGCGACCTCGGCGGCAGCAGCGGTGCCATGGTCCTGCCGGAGCAGTTCCAGGCACAGGTCGATGCCGGCGGCTGTCCCGGCCGAGGTCGCGACCGGTCCGTCGACCACGTAGAGAACCCGAGGATCGACCTGCACGGCGGGGAACCGGGCGGCGAGCGCCGGCGCGTACATCCAGTGCGTGGTGGCCCGCCGACCGTCGAGCAGACCTGCGGCGGCCAGCGCGAACGCACCGGTGCACACGGCAGCAATCCTGGCTCCTCGCCGGGAGGCCTCCTGGAGGGCATCGATCAGGTCGGCGGGTACCTCGGCGTCGAACGACGACAACGCCGGGACGACGACGGTGTCGGCGACACGCAGCTCCGCGAGACCGGCGTCGGCGGTCACGGTGAAGCGGGCGCCCTGCGTGCGGATCGGGCCGGCCCCGGCGGTGCAGGTCTGCACGAGGTAGGGCCGGTCGAGCACGTCCGGCCGTGGCATGCCGAACACCTCGCCGGCCACGCCGATCTCGAACAGCGGCATCCCGTCGAGGACGGGCACGGCCACCCGGTGCGGTTCCACGTCTCGCACTCTAGTGTCTCGATCCTGACGATGCATGGCAATCGGGCCACTGGTCGGTCGGCGTCCCGGACACGAGGCTGGTTCCCGTGACCACGACTGTCGACGGCTCGAGAACCCTCCGCGGCGGGTCCGGTCTCGGGATCACCAGCGGGACCGCACTGACGGTCGCCGGGGTGATCGGCACCGGGGTGCTGGTGCTGCCCGGTCTGGCCGTCGGCGATGCCGGCCCCGCCGCGCTCGTCGCGGTCGCCGCGCTGCTCGTGCTGTCCGTTCCGTTGGCGACGACCCTCGCCGCGCTGGGTTCCCGGTTCCCCGGGGCCGGCGGGGTGTCGCATTTCGTTGCACAGGGCATCGGTCCGGGCGCGGCCACCGTGACGGCTTGGTGGTTCTACCTCGGCGTCCCGCTGGGTGTGCCCGCTCTGGGGTTGTTCGCCGGTGACTACGTGCAGGCGGCGGTGGGCGGCGGCGAGGTGACGCGCGCGTCCACCGCTCTGGTCGTGATCCTGCTGGCGGCATCGGCGAACGCGGGTGGGGTACGGGTGTCCGGCGGGGTGCAGGTGCTGCTCACGGGCGTGCTCGTCGTGTCCCTGCTCGTCGTCCTCGCGGTGACGCTGCCCGCCGCGCACCCCGAGCGGCTGAGCCCGTTCGCGCCGCACGGGTGGGGCGCGGTCGCCCCCGCGGCCCTGGTCCTGGTGTGGATGCTCACCGGGTGGGAGGCGGTCACCCACCTCACCGGCCGGTTCCGAACCCCGGGCCGCGATGTTCCGCGGGCCACCGCGATCACCCTGATCGTCGTGGCGTTGCTGTTCGGTGGCATCACGTTCGCTCTGGTCACCGTGCTGGGTGCCGACGCCGCGGCAAGCAGCGCACCGCTCACGGCGTTGCTGACGTTGCGCGTGGGGCCGGCGGCGGGTCTGATCGCGGCGGGGCTCGCGCTGCTGGTGACGCTCGGCAACGCGAACGCCTACGTCGCAGGCCTCGCCGAACTCGGCGGTGAGATGGGCCGCGCCGGGCAGGCGCCGCGTTGGCTCTCCGGCGCGTCAGCGTCGACGACGACGGCCGTCCCGCGCCGGAGTCTGGCCGTCGTCACCGGTCAGGCACTGCTGAGCCTCGCCGTGGTGACCGTCTTCGGCTGGTCGACCGTGCACCTGGTGCTGCTCACCGCGGCGTCACAGGTGGCCGCCTACGCCGCCGGACTGCTCGCCGCGCTGCGGTTGCTGCCCCGTCGCAGCCGCGGCTGGTGGGCAGCCGCGGTGTCGCTCCCGCCGATCGTCGTCCTGGCGGTGCTCAGTGGCTGGTACCTGCTCGCACCGGCCGTGCTCGCCACCGCGGCCCTCACCTTCCGCCGCCTTCACCGGTCACATACCGAGCCCGACGCGCGCCGCCTCAGCCGCACGCGTCGGTGACGACGTCCGGCACGATGGCGACGGTCACCCCGTGACACCGACATCGAGCGTGGTCGAGATCGCGGTGGCTCTGCTGCTGGGCGCCGTCAGCCCGGGCCCGAGCTTCGTGTTCGTCTCCCGCACAGCTCTGGCCACGAACCGCCGCGGCGGACTCGCTGCGGCCGCGGGCATGGGCGCCGGCGGCGCGGTGTTCGCCGTCCTCGCCCTCGCCGGACTGGTCGCCCTGTTGCGCCAGGTCGATTGGCTGTACCTGACGCTCAAGATCGTCGGCGGCGGCTATCTGCTCATCATGGCGACAAAGATGTGGCGGAACGCCGGTCGCACAGCCAGTGGCCGCTCAGGGTCCGGTTCGTCCCGCCGGCCGTTCCTGCTGGGCGCCGTGACGCAGGTCAGCAACCCCAAGACCGCAGTCGTGTACGGCAGCATCTTCGCGGCGCTAGTACCAGCAGAACCGCCGATGTGGCTGTTGCTCGTCCTACCCGCCGTGGTCTTCATCGTGGAAACCGGGTGGTACGGCGCCGTAGCCAGCCTGTTGTCCTCGTCCCGGCCCCGAGCGTGGCATCACCGTCAGCAACGCTCGATCGACCGCGTGGCCGGAGCTCTCTTGGGTGCGCTAGGTGCAGTCCTGCTCTCGGAAACGCTCACATGACATCCCGCGGGTCGGGTACGGAGTCCATGCCACCGCCTCCGGTCGATGGCGGCTGCGCGACACGCACGCCGACATCACGCTGTGGAACCCAGCGTGCACTGAGCAACGGTTGACGAGGGCGACCTTGACCCAGCGTCGGCCACATGGGTCTGCTGCACGTATGGGTGACATCCGTGGTCGCTGCTGGGAAAGCCGCCGTGGCAGTAGCGCAACCTCCCCGGGGTGGACCGAGAGGCGTCGCCCCCGCCGAGTGCGTGAGGCCTGCACGGTCTCGCTGGGGGTCCGACAACTGCGAGGCACGATGGGACGCCGGCGCTGTGTCCGTCGGGGATCGGCCAACGCGCCGTTCTCACTGAGAGCCCACGAGTGGACGACTCCTCAGGGCCTTGGGCAAGCCATCCTGCGGGCTGCTGCGCGCCGTTTCCCCTCCAAGAGCGCCTTGTGTGTCACGTCATGGGAACGGGCACGGCCAGGCGGTCCTGCCAGTCACCTTCGATGTGCTCCGCGGTGAGGCGGATACCGGTGAGCCGCTCGGTGACCGCGAGCGAGCTCCCCATCGGTCGCAGGTCGTCTTCGTCCTCACCGGGGAAGGCAATGCCGGCCTCCTCAGGTAGCGGCGCCCCATCGGTGGACGTATCCGGGGTGAACAGGGGCTCGAAGGCTCGGATGACGGCGCCGTCGCGGGCGATCGTGAACCGACTCAGCGCGTTGACGTTGCGATACACCGACACCGCGAGGCGGCCGTCGCCGGAAAGTCGACTCATGGGCTCGATCTGCGAGCATCGGAAGCCATTTGGTTCGACCAACAAGGTCCAGTCGGCGGTCACCGGGGAAGCCAGCATCCACGTGACCTCGTTGTCGCCATAGGGGTAGGGGTCCCACCCTCGCAGGTCCCGCACCAGAGCCGGGTCGGCGCGGGCGTCAGGTGCGGCGAGCGCCAGTGCCTCGCGCGGGCTGACGACCGACACCAGACACACCGTGTAGATGAACCCGAAGGACCCGTCCAGGCCGTCGGCCCAGCCATAGGGGGCACGAGGATCTTCCACACCCGGAACCTAGCGCCGGGCGTTGTCACCGGCGACCCGGCGTCGGTATGTCGCAATGGTCGATCGGTCACTGCAACCAGCGAGTCGACGACGGAGGCCCCGCGACCCGCTGACCCGGTCCGGCAACCGACACGACGCCGCTTGGCGACCGGGTTGCTTCGACGCGCGGCCGCGGCCTTGTCATCGAAAACCGACTCTGGGTCGACGGCTCGACGTGGCCGCATGGACGTGGAGTCAGACGGACCGCGGGCCTTTCCGTAGCGGCTCGGGAGAGGATGACGCCCATGACCACCAACCCATGGCCCCTCCGGTCCGGTGCGGTCCTGCTGCGCGACGCGAACGAGAGGGACATCGAACGGCTGGTCGCCTTTCGCAACGACCCTGGCGTCAACCGGTACATGATCCGAACGAACGTCGACCCCGATACTTTCCGGGCCGAGTGGCTTGCCGTACCCGCAAGCTCGACCGATTTCTCGTGCGTCGCCGAGGACGAGCAAGGCGCCGTCGTCGCGATGGGGTTCCTTGACGTCACCGATGGCATGGGTCAGCCCGGCGGGCCGCCTGCGACTCAAGGCTTGATCGGTTACGTGGTGCACCCCGACCACGCTGGGCGCGGCCACGCCACCGACGTGGCGCGTGGACTCCTCGAAGCCGCCTTTGGTCACCTACGTCTTCGACGAGTCACCGCTGGCTGCTTCGCCGACAACCTCGCCTCGGTGCGGGTGCTCGAGAAGATCGGTATGCGCCGAGAACAGCACGGCGTCGAAGACTGTTGGCACGCCGAGCTCGGCTGGGTCGACGGGTACACGTACGCGCTGTTGGCACCCGAATGGGCGGCACGACAACGGTGACCGAGGCGCGCCATCGAGGGGCCGCTCGGGCGTGGGCGGCCTTGCCGCAGCGGTTGCGAGCAGGGCGCCGCTCCCGTGGCACAACAGGCCGGCGATCTGCGACACCGGTCTTCCACCAGCGTCGTATCGGCAGGGGATCTGCTACCGGGCGTTTCGCAGCTGGGAGTCGCACCGGGACACGGGCTGATCGGTCTCCTGCGCGGGACGTCATCAACGGAGCCCTAGCTGGCCAAACCCAGTGAGGTCACCTTTTCGATGTCCGCCGTGACGGGGTACACAGACGCCTGGCACGCCTGCAGGACTTGCAGCGTCTCGTAGCACGAGAAGCGCCACACCTCCTCGGCGAGGTTCTCGATGGCGATGCCTTCTACGAACCGGGTGTGAGCGGCGGACACGCGCTCGACTTCTCCGGGTACCACCGCCGACACCACTGGGAGAGGCTTTGGTTCGGCGGCAGTCTGCGCGAGGCCCCAGTTCAGAGCGTTCGGTACCCGCAGGCGTCGACCTGCCTGCTCAGCGCTCAGGAGGCCCTCGCCGGGCATGAACTCGGCGTCATCGAGCGGCACTGCTGCGGTCAACACGCCACCGCGCAGCATCGACTTCTCAGTGCGAGCAAACGGACAAACGGACTCTGGACGTCTCCGCCGATGTCATCGGACGACGACGACGAGGCGACCGCGGACGTGGCCCTGTTCGCTGCGGCGGTGGGCGTCGGCGATCCGGTCGAGGGGGAACGTGCGGTCCACGGGGAGCCAGAACTGCCCGGCCGCGACGAGCCGGCCGATGTCGGCCATCGCGTGGTAGGCGGGTCCGTCCGTGTACCCGTTGCTGAACCGGACGCCGTGCTCCTGCGCGCCCGCGACGTCGGCGACCGTGATGACGTGGTCGGCGCCGCCGGCGAGGTCGATCAGCTCGGGGAGGACGCCGTTGCCCGCGACGTCGAGGGCCGCGTCGACGCCGTCGGGTGCGACGGCCCGCACACGCTCGACCATGCCGTCGCCGTAGGTGACCGGTTCTGCCCCGTAGCCACGCACCAGCTCCTGGTTCGCGGGCCCGGCCGCGCCGATCACCCGGGCGCCGCGCGCGACCGCGAGCTGCACGACCGCGGTGCCGACCCCTCCGCTCGCACCGTTGACGAACAGCGTTGTCCGCTCGCTCACGCCGAGTTGGTCGAGGGTGCGGGTGGCGGTCTCGATCGCCGCGGGCAGTGCTGCGGCGTCGACGAACCCCAGGTCGTCGGGGATGGGGGCGCGGAAGCTCAGCAGGGCCAGCTCGGCCACCGCGGCGTTGCCGTCGGCGACGCCGAACACCCGGTCGCCGACGGCGACGTCGGTGACACCGTGACCGAGTTCGTCGACGACGCCGGCGACGTCGGAGCCGGTGGTCTGCGGCAGGGTCGCGCCGAACGAGAGCGTGCCCGCACGCATCTTGATGTCGGACGCGCCGATCCCGGCGGCGTGGACCACGATCCGGACCTGGCCCGGGCCGGGGTGCGGATCGGGGAGGTCGACGATCTGCAGGACCTCGGGTCCGCCGTACTCGTGGAACTGCGCAGCTCGCATCGGATCTCCTCCTACGGGTGCGGAGACACGGGCACGGGTGCCACCCGCCGTGACATGACCACCGTAGAACAACTTACCAACGTCAGGTCAAACCTGTGGCCGGTAAGGTGCAGCTGTGACCGAGGAGCGGCCCGCGGGTTCAGCACACGGTGCCGGCGGGGTGTGGCTGCGCGGCGCGGGTGGCCGGGGGCGCCGCGGTCCGGAGCCGCTCACGCTCGAGCGCATCGTCGGCGCCGCGGTCGCCGAACTCGACGAGCACGGCAGCGGACGGTTGACGATGCGGCGCGTCGCGGACCGGCTGGGCGTCACCTCGACCGCGCTGTACTGGCACGTCGAGACCAAGGAAGACCTGCAGGACCTCGTCCTCGACCACGTCCTCGGCGAGGTGGCGGTGCCCGAGCCGGACGTCGATCCGCGCGAGGGTGTCAGGCGTCTGCTGGTGGACTGGCGAGCGGTGATGCTGGCGCATCCCTGGTCGCCCACCCTGCTCGGGCGTCTGCTGCTCGGCCCGAACGCGCTGGCGCGGACGGAGTACCTGCAGGTGACGCTGGTCCGGGCCGGGCTGGCCGGCGCCGACCTCGCTTCGGCCACGAGCGTCCTCGCCGAGTTGGTCGTCGGCGCCGTGGTCACCGAGACGAGCTGGTCCAGGGTCGATCCTGCGGCCCTGGTCCAGGCGGACGCGTACATCGCCGACCGCGCGGACCTCTACCCGACCCTCGACGCCACCCGGGTGGTCGTCCGCACCGAGTGGTCGGAGGACGAGCTCTTCGAGCGGGGCCTGGACCGGGTGCTCGACGCGTTCCTCCCGGCACATGGTGGATGACTCCGTGTGCTGCACCTCCCCGATCGCGACAGGAGAACCCGTTGTCTGCCATCGATTTCTCGCAGCTCACCGTCGTCAACCAGTCGGCTCTGCTGGTCGTCACGCGCCGGGCGGCTGAGTCCCAGCGACAGGATGCGCTGTTCAGGGACGGCTTCGCCGAGGTGATCGCCGATCTCCTGCCCGATTCGCAGACGCAACCGGAGTTCTGGCGGGCAGCCGCGGAGATGGCGGAACTCAGCGGTGACGCCGTGGCTCTGCGTACCCGACACTTCGACGATCGGATCAACGCCGCGGTGGCTCGCGGCGTTCGACAGGTCGTCATGTTGGGTGTGGGATTCGACGGGAGGTCGCAACGGCTCCACATCGCACCGGACACGCGGTTCTACGACGTCGACGAGCCCGCCGTTCTCAGGACCCGGCAGGTGTTGATGGAGGCCACTGGACTCCGACCGAAGTACCGGACGACCCCAGTGGCGGCCGACCTCTCCACCGACAGCGTGTCGGACAGATTGCACGATGCGGGCTTCGACGACGACGCGCCGGCCGTCTTCGTGGCCGAAGGGCTCCTCTACTACCTCGGTCCGCCTGTCGTCAGGCGGTTGCTGTCCGAGGTCGTCGCCGCCACGACTGCCGGCAGTCAGTTCGTGGCTGACGTTCCAGCTGGCAAACCCCTCAACATGGTCGACGACGACGACCAACCGACGGTGACGGCCAGCTTCAGCGCCGACGACCCGCTCGACCCCTGGTCGCTCTTCGATACGAGGAACTGGCTCTTGACGTGTCCCACTCTGAGCGATCTCGCCGACACCTTCGGTCGCTCGCTTCCCACCGAGGTGGACGAGTCACGGGGCGGAGCACGGTGGTGGTACGTCAACGCTGACCGCGTGTGAGTCCAGCCAGCCGTTTCGGGTTCGACATCGCCGGGCGCTGAGCCGGGCGAGGACTGTACCCCCAGATCGTGCGCGAGCCCCGGGCCCGCCGTGTCCGGGCCGGGGACACCGTTCGTCGGAACGTCCCCGGTCTCAGTCCAGTGCCCTGCTGTGCAGAATCAGGCTCGTGTCATCGTGTTGGCGCTGCACGACGAAGGTGGGAGCCGACAGTGCGGTGAAGTCGTGCAACGGGTTTCCGCCCACGATCAGTAGATCGGCTGTGCTCCCGACACGAACGTGGCCGAGGTCGGGTCGGCCAAGGGCTGCTGCGGCTGTCACGGTGGCGCACCGGATGGCCTGCCAGGCACCGAATCCGCACTCGTCGGCGAGGATCTTCAGTTCTTCGTGAAGGCTGTCGAACGCCACGCCTGGGTTGCCGGCGTCGGTGCCGGCCATGACGCGTACCCCGGCCTCGTGCGCGCGCTTCACCGTCGGGCGATAGGCGTTCAAGCCGTCAGCGATGGCGCGCACGAAAGGTGAATCTGCGCCGCCGAAGAAATCGGCATTGCGTCCGACCGAGGCGTACACCGTCAGGGTCGGCGTCAGGTAGCTCGTGCGGCCGGCAAGGACGGCGATGAGGTCGTCGGTGATGCCCATGCCGTGCTCGATGCCGTCGACGCCCGACAGCACGGCACGACGAATCGCGTCGACTTCGATCTGGGCGTGTGCCGTGATGTGCAATCCGCAGTCGTGCGCGGCCTGCACCGCCGCATCGAGTTCGTCGCGGCCCAGCTGCGGCCGTGCCGGTGGCCCGTTCACGATGACCTTCACGCAGTCTGCTTCACGGCTGGCCACGTGACGAACCGCGCGTACGACCTCGGGCGCTCCGCTGACCTCGCACGACAGGGGGGTGCCGTATTCGTTGCCGTGACCGCCCACGGCCGTCAGCGCGCTGCCGCAGACAAACGGTCGCGCACCGGTGAACAGCTTGTCCCGCCAGGCCCGTCGGATGGCAAACGCTTCGTCGAGTGGTGCGGTGAGATCCCGCACGCTCGTGATCCCGGCCTCCAAGGCAGTGCGGAGGTTGGAGGCGGCGAGTAACGCGCGTTCTTCCGGTGTCTGCCGACTGACGGCGCGGATATCGGGGTCGAGGGTGGTGTGCACGTGCATGTCGATGAGCCCCGGGACGACGAACTGGTCGCGTCCGTCGATGACCACGGCGTCGTCGGTGACGCTCGCGCCATGGCGCGCTGCCGAGGTTCCGTGGCTGCTGTCGGCGGGGCCGCTGGTGCCGGCGCCGGGCAGGTCAGACCGTCCAGAGGCCCGAGCGATCCGCGTGACCTTGCCGCCGACGATCGTGAGGGTCTGGTGCGGTACGAAGGTGCCGCTGTCGGTGTCGAGCACGCTGCAGTCCTGGATCTCGAGTGACGAGGCCTGAGTGGAGGCTGCGGTCATGGCGGTCCTTCCGATGTCGGTCGCGCGGGAAGACTGCACTCCGCAGAACCTCACACCTCTGCGCGGGCTCATTCATCGATGAGCGACGGTACCGGTACGAAAGCCGCGGGTTCGCGCAGTGGGATCGGCACGCCCCGGGCCGGCCCTCGCTGCGCGATCCTCGACCTGGTCGGACGCATTCCGGCAACGTGTCATCGAAGTCGGGGATCGGTTCTCCGCTGGTGTCAGTTTTCCAAGGCGGCTCGATCAGCTCCCAGCTCGCTGGCGGCTAGCCGTCCTGTGCCTGTTGCGCCCTGAGCCAGATGACGAAGTCCGGATCAAGTCCGTGCTGCGACCACAGGTCGACAGCGGTCATGGCGTTCTGGTGTCGGGGGTGTGTCGGGTCGTCTGCGACCAGCAGGACACGAGCCAGAGTGGGTGGGTGCGGCGAGTGCCCGTGAGGCGTGTCGACGGCGTCGATCAACGCGTGGAGCCGGTCACGGTCGAGCAGATCGACGACGCGCCTCGCCGCGCCGACGAGCGCAGTCGCCACCACGTCGAACGCGGAGGCGTCGACCGGTTCCAGGGTCACCCGCCACGGCCGCAGCCCGAGAACCCTGACGTCAGGTCCGGTCAGCGCACGGCCCCGTGGCGGTGCAACAGTCGCCTTCTCCCACAACAGCCGGAGCGGCGACGACGGGTGGGAACGCGCGGCGTCGAAGCGGATCGACATGCGGGAGCCAAGGCTCCGATCGTTCGCCACTACCTCTCGGCAGGGCTGCACGGGGCGCGAGCGTGAGATCGAGTCCCGAGGCGTCGCAAGCCGATTCCCTTTCCGAGGCGCGTCCTCTGGCTCCCGAGCGAGACGGTCGCGGTGAACGTCCACCAGTGCGACGTCCTGGTTGTCATCCGCCGCCGCCGCCGCAGCCTGCCGACAGGCGCCACACCGGCGTGATGCGCGAAGTCGTACCGCTCGCCCTCGTTGTGCGTCGGGAAGACGACGACGAGTCCGTTGAACTCGTCGACGTGCTCGAGCGTTGCCCGGTGCCCGCATCCACCAGATGTCGGCGTCGCGGATCATCGCCGAGATGAGCCAGCGGATGTCGATCTCTTCGACCTGTTCAACAACAGTGCCTTCGCACCGTAGCGTCGCCGACAGGCGAAGGGGTATTACACCGTCGGCATCATCCGGAACGAGCTCGAAACCGCTGCCACGCCCGACCGGCACGTTCGCACACCGCGCTGACGAGCGGCAAGTCGCCCGGCTACCGTCGGATCGTGGCCATGAAGGTGCGGATCGGCGTGGGGGACGTCCCGGTGGTGCGGGACCAGCCCGGCCCGGACGGTCAGGACGCCGGCAGCGACCTCGCCGGCTTGGTCGACGACCTGGAGGCCCGACGGATCGACTCGGTCTGGCTGTCCGACGTCGTCTCCTCGCCGCACACCGTCGACCCCTTGATCGGTCTGGCGTTCGCCGCCGGGCGGACGACCAGGCTCAAGCTCGGCACCGGCGTCCTCGTGCTCCCCGGCCGCAACCCGGCGATGGTCGCAGCCCAACTCGCCGCGCTCGTCGCCGTCGCCCCCGGCCGCATCCTGCCGAGCTTCGGCCTGCAACCCGCCAGGACCGCCGACCGCGGCATGTACGCCGTCCCGCGAGGACGACGCGGTGACGTCTTCGACGAGGGCCTGACCGTCATCCGGGCGCTGCTGAGCCAGGAATCGGTCGACCACCACGGCGAATTCTTCGACCTCGACGGCGCCTCCGTCGCACCCCGTCCGTCACGGCCGCTCGATCTCTGGCTGGGCGGGATGCTCCCGGTCGCGATGGACCGGGTCGGCCGATTGGCCGACGGGTGGCTGGGCGCGTACCTCACCCCGAGCGAGGCCGCGGCGTGCCGAGCCCAGATCGTCGCCGCCGCCGAGCGGGCCGGGCGCGCGGTCGAGGACGACCACTACGGCACGAACCTGTTCCTGGCCACCGAGGACCACGACCTCGACGCCGCCGTCGCCGCGGCCTCGGTCCGTCGCCGTGACCTCGCCGACCCCGAACAGCTGGTGTGTCGCGGGTGGGCCGACGCCCGGGACCAGCTGCAACGGTTCGTCGACATCGGACTGACGAAGTTCGTCGTCCGCCCGGTCGGCCCGGTCCGATCGAGAGCGGAGTTCCTCGACCGGTTCGCCGACGAACTGCTCCCACTGCAGACCTGATCGCACGAACTCGTCAACGGACTGCCGGTCCTCCGGCGGGCCAGGTCGACGAGCGGCGCCCGCGTCGGTGCAGGCCGTATCGGGAGCGGTGAGGTCGTACGTCGACAGCTGCTGGTCGCGGCGGACCGCGGCGATCTCGGGCTGCTCACCTGGAACCGGCACGTGAGCGGCGATCGGGTCATCGGTCGCCGTGTGGCCGCGCCAGCATCTGGGAATGCTGCGCCGCGACGGGGGGCGAGATGCAAGCCAACAAGACCAGCCATCGGTGGGGACCCGAGCGGGGCGTCGACGTCGGCGCTACCGGTGGTGCCGCGACGGGCGTCGCCGAACGCACCACCGGGCCGCGGCATCCACTGCTGTCCGCACAGTGCGCACCAGCGAACTCGCCCCATGACGCCACACGTGCCGGCCGCGGCGAACCCCGAGCGCGACGTCGAGGTTGAACGCCGAGGACCGGCACGGCGGCCGGGGCGACGACCGCGAACGGCCGGCCGACATCGCCCAGCTGTTCCGCGTTGCTGCTGCAGCGGTGACGGGTCCGGCGGCTGGTTCGTTGGAGTTGCTGCCGAGTCGGCTGAGCCGCATGTGCGCGCACGTGCTCGGCGCCGACGGCGCAGGGCTGAGCGTGCTCAACAGCGACCTACGGGTACCGCTCGGAGCGTCCGACGGTGCCGCCACCGCCATCGAACGGTTGCAGTTCACCACGGGTCAGGGGCCGTGCTGGCAGGCGCTGCAGGACGCAGCGCCGGTCACCGCCGCCGCGGCGGAGATCGCGAGGCGCTGGCCGTTGTTCAGCCGGGAACTGCAACGACACGGCACCTTCCACAGCCTCGCCTCGGTGCCCTTGCACCTGAGCCGCGGCGTGACCGGCGCCCTGGACCTCTACTTCGTGTCGCCCGCGGGCGCGCTCGGATTCGACCCGGACGTCGGCGCAGCGATCGCCACGGAGATCGCCCTCATCCTCAACGATGTCGCCCGTTCCGGGGCGTCGACCCCCTCCGACGATCCTGCGGCGTCAGACCTCTACGGCCCGCGCTGGGCAGCCGGTCCCACCGCCTCCGCCCGGATCGCGGTGTGGATCGCCGCCGGGATGCTGATGCACGCCGGGGCCACCGCCGACGACGCGGTCGCACGGTTGCGCGCCGCGGCCATCGCGGCAGGACGATCGACCGACGATGTCGCCGCCGACCTGATCAGCAAACGGATGACGGTGGACCAGCTGCTGCAGTGATCTCCTCTTCTCGAGGTCAGGTGCGAGCACACCCACGGATCGCAACCGCTCCGGCGCGGCCCGACTGCGCACCGACGGCGACGTCGACCAACAGAGCTGTCTCACCTCGGGTGACGACCGGGTCCGCGGTCCAGCCGTCCCACCCGAAGCTCGCCGGCGTCATCGCCGCCTCGCGGCCGAGGCACGGATGTGGCTGTGTCCACCACGCGTGGGGGGCGTCGTGCGAGTCGGCGCCACGTCATCGGTCCCACCGTCCTGATCGACCCGCGCGTTCACTTCACCGAACCAGGGGTGCGGTTCACACGAGTCCGGGCGCGGAAGTCGTTGACACGTTCACCCCCGCAGAGGATGGTCCTCCCACATCGACTACTGCGAGGGGTCCGATCGTGCGACGCAGAGTTTGGCTGAGGATCCTTCTGACACTTGTGCTGTCGACGATTTTCCTCGTGGTTCTGCCGGTGGAAGCGGCCAGCGCCTATGTGAAAGAATGCCATTGTAAGTGGTCGCATACGAACGTCAGCTTTTTCGTGTTCACGACTGGGAGCTACGAGACGGCCGCCAACTCGGCGGTGTCCGACTGGAATGCAGCGAAGCAACCAGTCAACTTCGTCAAGGCGCGAGATGGCTTGCACGACGATGTGGGCATCTTCAGAGGCAACTACGGCAACACCGGTTATGACGGAATCACCAACTACAGCTACGACGGTAGTGGTCATTTCATCACAGGAGACGTCAACTCGTATTTCAACCAGTACTACACCGACAAGTATTCTGCTACTGGAAAGATTCAGGTCATGGTGCACGAACTGGGCCATGCGCTGGGTCTTGGTCACGCGGGCTCGGCGACCTGCACCAAGCAGCCGATCATGTACTACTCGAGCGACCGTTTCTTCACGTGCAAACATGTCAAGCCGCAGGCGGATGACGTGAACGGACTGAATGCCATCTACTGAGCAGGGCCGATGATGCGACCAGTCGAACGGGAGAGTTGAGATGACACGACGGATCGGTCTGATCGGGCTCTGCTGCGTGACCGCCGGCCTGCTCGCCGTCGCCGGCTGTTCAGCGGAACCGGTCACGCCACGTGACGCCGGCATCCAGGGTGGACACGACGCCAGCGTTGCCAAGTCCTACAGCACCATCACCGAGATCCGCGCTGATTCGACTGCTGTGGTCGAGGGGACCGTGAGTGCGGTGCGCCGCACCGAGCCGGCCGACCAGGCAGGAGCGTCGGGCGTCAAGGCCTCTGTGACAGCATTCAACGTCACCGAGGTGCTGTCGGGTTCGGTGGCGAAGGAGCCGACTGTTCTCCTCCACCAGATCCTCGACCCCGCCTCGGGTGCCCCGATCGACGGCACGTTGCACCCTGGACAGGCGTACGTACTCTTCGTGACTCCCTTCACCTATGGTCCTGGCACCACGGCAACGGGTGAATGGGTCGTCGTCGGCGGCCAAGGGGCCTACGAGTTGCAGGGTTCTGTCCTCATGAGGACATCCACCGTTTCCAGTGCTCTGCCCACCACGTTGTCGAGGAGTAGTTTGCTGGCGCAGGTCGGCTGAATGCGCCGAACATGGTCCAGTCGGCGCAAAGCTTTCCAAGTCATACCGAGTGTGCTCTAGTAGCCCCATGAGTCGAGTTTCCAGGGCGGCGGTCGTTGCGCTGACAGTGTGTGTTGCCGGAATAGGCTTCCTGCCAGTACCTGTCGCTTCGGCGGCGACAACCTGGCATCTCGTCAGCTGCGCGAACACCGACTTCTCCGGCGCGAAGATCTGTCTCTACTATGCCACCGGCCACCAGGCCCAAGGCCGCTTCGTCAACGGTTCGTCCCACGACATCAAGAATCAAGGCATCTTCGATCACGTGAGCGGGAGTGGCAGCTCCCTGCTGTGCGGGTTGGTGACCACGAAAGCGCACACCACGGCAACCTGCACACGCTCGGTGCCGCTGAACTCGACCTACTACCTGGTCGACAACTACATCGGACCGCGGCTCGATCAGGAGACCGTGCACACGTCGAGCCACAAGTTCACGTCCTGACGATTCAGGTCATGGCGACGGCAGAGCTCACGGCCTGGCGCGGCGCGAGACCTCAGCGCGCTGACCAGCACCGACTGTCACGAGGTCCCCGGAGCCGGGTCCGACGCCGACGAGAGTTGATCCAGCACCGCGCCCGGGTGATCAGCGTGCGACCTGTTCGACCCCGACTGCGCCGGCAGCTCGGGCTCGCCGGTGCGGGATGCCGCCGCGTCGGTACCCGCGTGCAACTCATCTTCCAGCGGGGTCGAGCACCCATCCACGAACACCGGCCGCGCCACGCCGGCCGCGCCACCGCCGTCCACGAGGACCAGCGCGGCAGGCCCGGAACCCCGTGGTTCTGTCGTACTCGCCGACTGCCGTGGGGCATCGTGTCGGCGCTGAGTCGAGTGATCCGAGGACGGCCGTCGCACGCCATCCGGTCACACCGTGGCGTTCGGATCGGACCGGCGGTGAAACCGGGTGCGACGACGTCGACGAACCAGCTCACCAGGAGCGACCCAGCGCGCACGTGCCCTCCGACGCCGACTGCAACGAACCCGAGTCCGCGCGCCGTGGTCGCGTTCGACGAGTCGCACGCGGCGCACGGGCGCCGCGGGCCAGCACTTCCCGGGAGTTGGAATTGGACACCGTCGTCCGCCTGCAGGTCCTCGTCGACGCCGCAACGCCTGCAGCGGGCTCAGGGGCGCGGCCGTGAACGGCGACACCGGTGTGCTCCCTCGGGTGGCCGGCGCGCCGATGTCCGTGCGGCGCCGCGCGCTCAACCGTGGGCTGCTGCGGCTGCCCCTCCCGGCCAGACGTCGTGCCCAGTACCTCCTCGCCCACGACCGACCGCTGCCGTTGCGACACCCGAGGCGGTGGTCGGAGAAGGTCAACTGGCGCATGGTGTTCGACCGCCGCGACCTCATCGCGATGACCTGCGACAAACTGGCGTCGAAGACCTGGGTGGCGCAGACGATCGCGTCCGACACGATGGCCGTTCCGCGCACCGCGTGGGCGGGAACCGACCTGCACGCGCTGACCGATCTGGCATGGCCCGACAGTTGGGTGCTCAAACCCAATCACGGCACCGGGTCGGTGCAGCTGGGCCACGGGACCCCCGATCGCGAACGGCTCACCGAACTGGCCTCGCTGGCTCGTCGCTGGCTCACCGAACCGGGGCCCGAGATCTGGGGTGAATGGGGATACGGCCGAGCCCGTCGCCTCATCGTGCTCGAGGAAGCCGTGCCCGGCACCCCCCTCGGAGGGCGGACGGACTACAAGTTCTTCGTCACGGGAGGCACCGTCCGCTTGGCGTATGTCGAGAGCAACCGCTTCGACGCGTCTCGCGGGCGCAGTTTCCACACGCCGGAGGGCCGCCGGGTGAGCGGACGCAATGCACCGCCTGCCGGGCACACATCGACCCTCCCGGACCAGTGGGACGACCTCGTCGATCTCGCGGGCAAGCTGGGTGCTGCGTTCGATGCGATCCGTGTCGACCTCTACCTCGAGGACGGCCTCGCCTGGTTCGGCGAGCTCACGGCGTACGACGGCAGCGGCCTGTTGCGTTTCCCCACGCCGGAGATCGACGCCCTGATCGGAGAGGACTGGGATCTGCCGGATCTCGTGGACCGTTCTCGACGTCAGCTGCCATGACCACGGCCGAGCGGTCGAGCGGCCGACACCGGTTGCCGGTCAGCCGCCGGTGACGCGGGGCGGTGCTCACCGGGGCACACGGGTCGTCGACGGGTCAGCTGCTGCGACCGCGGCGGCCCAGGGACCAACGCCGTCGAGTCCGGGCCTCCCCTGCGGCGGGGGGACGCACCGTGAACACCGCGTCGTCGGCCGGACCCCGCACGAGACCGTGCAGCCGCTGGCTGTCGACCCGCACATCGAACCGGATCAGCGCGACCCATTCCAACGAGTCGGGATCCAGGCCGACCTGCGACACCACCGGGACCTGCGTCACCGGAACGGGAACGGGGCTGATGTCGTGCTCGGTGCACCAGGTCGTCCAGTACTGGTCCAGCAACCGTCGCGATTCGTCGACCGCCTGCTGACTGCTGGTACAGAATGCGGTATCCGGGTACTCCCTCGCGCCCATCGGTTCCGTCGTCACGTGTCACTCCTTCAGCCACCACGCAGCTTCCCGCACAGACGTCACAGTTGGGCAACATCCGGCGAAGTCCGCCCGCACAGGCACGAATCGCCCCAGGTGTCGCCTCAGCCGCCTCTGCACGCGCTACGACGGTTCGACTCAGGCGGACGAGGCGAACGAGCGGACGTAGGCGAGAGCGGCTCGCATCCCCGCGCTGGTGGCGGTGGTGTCGCGCAGGGTCTGGCCGAGGATCGCGCCGCCCTGGAGAGCCGCGAGCAGGGCGTAGGCGAGGTCGTCGGGGTCGGCGTCGGGGCGCAGGTCTCCGCGCTCCCGCATGGCACCGATGCCGTCGCGGAGAATGCCGTGCCAGCGCAGGAATCCCGATGAGAGATCGGCGCGGGAGGCCTCGTCGCTGGCGCTCAGTTCGCCGGCGAGGGAGCCGAGGGTGCAGTCACCGCGGCCGTCGTTCTCCTGCTGGCGTGCCACCGCCGCGTCGGCCCAGGCCTGCAGCGCCGCGAGGCTGTCGAGCGGGCCGAGGTCGGGGACGCCGCCCACCGCGTCGGCCTGGCGGGTGATGACGGCGCGGATCAGCGCCTGCTTGCTGTCGAAGTAGTGGTAGAGCTGCGACCCGCTGACGCCCGCGGCGGCGCGGACCTGCTCGGTGCTCAGGCCGGCGACACCGTGCTCGGCGATGAGCTGCGTGGCGGCGTCGACGATGCGGTCGTGGGCGATCTGCCCGCGCGCGGTGAGGCGGCGGGGCTCCCGGTCGTCGGTCACGGGCCCAGCCTAACCCGGAGTGGGTTGCTCAACCCAGTTCGAAGAGGTAGAACTGGGTTGGACAACCCAGTTCACCGACACGGATCCGAGGAACCCCATGACCACGTTGACCGGCCAGACCGCACTCGTCACCGGCGCGACCGCCGGCATCGGCCGGGCGATCGCGCTGCGCCTGGCCGATCTCGGCGCCGAGGTCGTCGTGCACGGGCGTGACGCCGAACGCGGCGGGCGGGTGGTCGACGAGATCACGGCGAGCGGCGGCCGGGCCCGCTTCGTGTCGGCCGACCTCACCGACGCTACGGACACCGTCCGGCTCGCCGCGGACGCCGGGGACGTCGACATCCTCGTCAACAGCGCAGGAATCTACGAGTTCGCGACCACCGCGGAGACCGGCGTCGCCAGTTTCGACCGGCAGTTCGCGATCAACACCCGGGCACCGTTCCTGCTCGTCGCGGCGATCGCGCCGCGCATGGCCGAGCGGGGACACGGGACGATCGTCAACGTCAGCTCGACCGCGGCGACGTCGCCCGCGCCCGTGGGCGGTGCCTACGGTGCCTCCAAGGCGGCGGTGGAACTGCTGACCAGGTCGTGGGCCACCGAGTTCGCCGGCCGCGGGGTACGCGTCAACGCCGTGTCACCCGGTCCGGTGCGGACCGCGGGCACCGAGGCGATGCTCGGCGAGCACGTCGAGATGCTCGGGGCCGGCACCCTGCGCGGCCGGGTCGGTGAACCGGAGGAGATCGCGGAGGTCGTCGGTTTCCTCGCGTCACCCGCGAGTTCGTACGTCAACGGTTCGGTGTTCGTGGCCGACGGCGGCGCGTTGAGTTCGATGCCGTCGTCGGCGTGAGCAGGGCTGACACGGGGAGTGTTGTCACCTGCAACGGTCAGTCGTAGACGGCGTCGAGGGTCCAGGTGACGTCGGCGCCGGAGCGGGTGTGGCTGGCGAGGTAGGCGCGGCCGTGGACGTCGACGAGCTGGAAGCGGGCGCGCAGACCGGAGGTGGAGGTGGCCGACGACGGCTCCCACCAGCGTTCGTCGACCGGCCAGGGTCCGGCCCAGGACGTGATCGGCCAGGACTCGGCGCCGGACTGCAGCAGAGCGGGGATCCCGGCGAC
Source organism: uncultured Jatrophihabitans sp. (assembly GCA_964252095.1). GTDB lineage: Bacteria > Actinomycetota > Actinomycetes > Mycobacteriales > Jatrophihabitantaceae > CAXUNA01. Next base: position 28,047 of record CAXUNA010000007.1, read on the forward strand.
GGCACCGCGGTCGGTGACCGTGATGGTGCGACCGGCGGAGTCCAGGACCGCCACGA
>CAXUNA010000008.1:0-2613 GCA_964252095.1 uncultured Jatrophihabitans sp.
GTGTTGAAGGTCGTCATGCAGCACCCCGCCGTGGCCGGTCCGACGTTCGACGTGCTGCCGCCGGAGGCGTTCCTCGTGCCCGACCACCAGACCCTCGTCGCGGCGATCGCCGCGGCCGGGGGGACCACCGCGCTGGCCGGGGCGGGGTCCGGCGCCGTCGACCTCCTGCCGGACGCCGTCAAGCGGGTGGCCATCGCGGCCAGCGTCGAACCGTTGCACAAGGCACCCAGCTTCGAGGTGGAACCGTATGTCTGGCAGCAGCTGTCCCGCCTGCAACGCTTCGTCTTCGACCGGGAGATCGCCGCGGTGAAGTCGAAGGTGCAGCGGATCAACCCCCAGGACGACCCCGAGGGTCACCAGAAGGCGTTCGCCGAGCTGCTCGCGCTCGAGACCCACCGCCGCAAGCTCATCGACCGCGAAACGGCAGGCACGGCCTGATGGGCCTGTTCAGCCGGCGCAAGCTCGACGCCGCCGTCACCGGCCGGATCGCCGCGATCGACGCCGACGACCGCGTCGTCGCCTGGGCCACGGTGGCGGGCGACCGCTACGTGGTCGCGTCGGTGCGCGGGCTGTGGTGGCCGGTCGCGGGCGACGACCCCGCCGCGATGCGCCGCATCCCGTGGGAGCTCATCGACAAGGCGGTGTGGCGCGACGGCGTGCTCATCGTGGTCGAGGCCGACCTGCTCGACGACCTCGTGCTCGTCGACCGCTCGCCCACCGCCCTGCCACTCGTCGAACCGGGCGAGGTGCCGGCGCAGGTCAAACGGCGGATCGACGCCAGCGTCGTCCGCAGCGAGATCGTGCCGGTGGTCGGCGGTCAGGCGCGGATCGTCGCGCGCCGGGTTCCGGGTCGCGACGGTCTGACCTGGTGGGCCCGGCTCGAGGGCACGACGCCGGACAACGTCATGGTGCGCGACCAGCTCGAGCACGCGATCGCCCGGTTCGTCGAGCAGGAAGCGGCCAAGCTGCCGCAGTTGTAGGGACCTCGAGGCGGTCGGACCTCAGTGGGGCGCGGCCGCGGAATCGGTGGCCACGGCGCGCATGGTGGCGAGCACGGCCGCCTGCTCGGGCGTGCTGGGGTGGCCGGCCGCCGGTGAGATGCCGTCGGCGTGCGCGATCAACGGCACGCTCGCGCCGTCGAGGCCGACCTCGGCCATCGCCCACCGCGCGAACACGCGGGCCGCGAGCACGGTGGTCTCGATCAGCTCGACGTGGTCGTGCCGCGGGTCGGTGGCGATGTGGTCGTACAGCGCACGGACGATCATCTCGTCGCCCTCGAGCACCTGCACGAAGTGGCCGTCGGCGAGCAGCAGCGCCCCCGTGACACCCAGCTGCTTGTTGCGGGACCGCGCGACGGTGAACAACGCCCCGAGCTCGGCCTTCCGGCCTTCCGGTGGCGTCCGGTCGTGGCTGCGGTAGAGCAGCCGGAAGACCTGGTCGGTGCCGTCGGGCGTCGTGGTGTTCACGCCAGCATCGTGACCGCACGCGCGCCCACCGGAGGTCTCAATGCGAGACGGAGACGGGCCGGGCGTCGTCGGCGGCCGCCGGTGTGTCGTAGTGAGACCCCGCACACACCGCGAGGTGTCGAAGATCCACCCCGGGACCGGCGCTACCGCGGTCCCTCACCGAGCGCCTGCCAGGGAGATCGCATGACTGCCATCGACGACGTCCGCAGTGCCAGCCACGGCCACCCGGAGGAGATGCCGCCGGACCAGACCGCACCCGCCGCCGCGCCGGCCCTCGCGGGCTTCGCCGCCGGCAATCCCGCCGTCCTCGGACTTCCCGTGTTCGTCGCGGGGACCGTCGCCCTCGCCCTCGCGCTGGTCGGCTACGTCCCCGGTGGACTGGTCGGCGGCGCGCTGCCCATCATCCTCGCCTCGACCGGGCTCGGCCTCGGGGTGGCGACCGTCTGGGCCGCCGCGCTGGGTCAGACCGCGGTGGCCGGGATCTTCGGCATCTTCTCGGGGTTCTGGCTCAGCTACGCGTTGCTGGTCCTCGGGCTGACCCACAACTGGTTCGGGGTCACCCCCGACGCCGTCGTCCGCAGTCAGGCCTTGTTCCTCGTCACCTGGTTGGTCGTGGTCGTGATGCTGACGCTCGGGACCCTGCGCCTGCCGCTCGCGTTCACCGCCCTGTTCGTGCTCGTCGACCTCTGCCTGGTCGCGCTGGTCATCGGCACGCTCGACGCCTCGCTCGGCTGGGTCAAGCTCGGCGGGTACCTCGCGTTCGCCTTCGCCGCGATCGGCGTCTACCTGTTCGTCGGTGTCGCCGGGGAGGCCACCGGCGGCCGCCCGCTGCCGCTCGGCCGCCCGGTCGTCCACGCGTGAACGGCGTGGCCCTGCTCGTCGTCACGACGGCCGTCCTGGTCTGGGCCGGGCAGTGGATCTCGCTGCGCGCCCTCGCCGCGGCCGGCGACGTGCCGCTGACCCCGCAGTTGCAGGCGCGGCTCGCCTGGTGGGGCACCCACCGGGCCGCGGTCGGCGTCGGGTGCGCCGCCGTCGCGCTCGGCGGGCTCACCGGGGGCCTGCTCACCGGCTGACCACCCGTCCCCGCACGACCCACCCCCCCGCCCGGGGCCCCGGGCCGGCGGGGGGGGGGGGGGGGGGGGCGGGG
>CAXUNA010000008.1:2623-23057 GCA_964252095.1 uncultured Jatrophihabitans sp.
CGAACCGCCCTGCCAGTTCCAGCGGCAGGGCGGTTCGTCGTGTGCTGGGTACTGAGCCCTACCGGGTCGAACCGGTCCGCACCTCGTGGTGGTCCGCGACGATCCCGTACTCGTGGATCTTGCGGTAGATGGTCGCGCGGGAGACCCCGAGCGCCCGCGCCGCGCGCAGTTTGTTGCCCTGTGCAGCGGAAAGGCTGGTCACGATCGCATCGCGTTCGATCGACTCCAGCTGACTGAGCTGCCGCCGGCCGACCGTGTGGATCGCGGGTGGCAGGTCCTGCGGCTCGATGACGCCCGAGCGTCGTTGCTGCAGGACACCGGCGAGCACCTTGTGCAGCTGCTCGACGTTGCCCGGCCAGTCGGCACGGCGCAGCAGCCGCATCGACGCGTCGGAACACTCGACCCGGCCGGCGTGACCGAGCTTGCCGAGGAAGAACCCGACGAGCGGTTCGAGGTCCTCCAGCCGCAGACGCAGCGGTGGGACCTCGACCGTCCCGGGGAACAGCCGCAGCAGCTCGGCGAGCTCGCCGCTGACCGGCAGCTGCTCCAGGGTGACGGCGACCCACGGTGAGTCGGACGCGGTGCGGTTCTCCTGCAGCGTGCTCGCCACGAGTCGCATGGTGGCCGTGGACAGGCTGTCGACGTGCTGGATGACCACGCTGTCCGCGGTCAGCAGCGCCGGCCGCAGCTGTTCGCTCACCCAGTGCGGGAACAACGGGGCCTCGGCGGCGTCGAGGACCACGAACCGGGGCGAGGGCTGCCGGCGCAACTGGACCGCACGCAGCAGCGCGGTCTTGCCGGTGCCGGACTCGCCGGCGACGGCGAGCCACTCGCGCGCCCGGAAGGCCTGTTCGACGTCGTGCGAGGCACGCGACCACAGCGGCGCGTTGCCGACCAGACCGGGCAACGGCATCGAGGCGGCGGCCCGGGAGCCGGTCGGACGGCCGATCCTGGGCTGCTCGCCGAGCTTGACGTGCACGACGACGCCCGCCACCCGGGTGCCGACCCGCACCTGCTGGCAGTACATCCGCGCCTCGCCGCCGGTGGGCAGCTGCACCACCACGGACGAGCGCCGCTCGGGACCGAAGTGCTCCGAGGTCGCCTCGGCGAACAGCGCTGCCTGGTCCAGCGGGTGCAGCACCGCACGGGCGTGGTCGTTGAGCATGACCAGGTCGCGGGTGACGGCGAAGACGATGCCGGTCATCCGGCGACAGGTCTTGAGGTAGGCCTGGAACAGCTCGAGTTCCTGGGGGCTGCCGTCGGCCAGCATGGCCTCGCGGATGTTGTCGGCGGTGGCGCGCCCGACGGTCTCCAGCCAGAACGTGGCGTCGCGGGCCCAACAGGTGAGGTCGACGGCGCCGACGACGCGTCCGGTGACCGGGTGGTGGATGGGGACGCCGACGCACGCCAGGTCCTCGAGGTTCTCGGCGTAGTGCTCGTGACCGAAGACCCTGATCGCGTCGCCGGATTCCAGCGCGGTGCCGATGCCGTTGGTCCCGACCGACTGCTCGCCGTAGTCGAAGCCGGGCGCGAGCATGACGCTGTCGAGGTGGCGGGCGAGTTGGGCGTCGGCGGTGTGCTGGAGGACCACCAGTCCGGTGGGATCGGTGAGGATGATGCTCACCGGGCTGCCGTCGAGCTGCTCGCCGAGGCGGCGCAGCACGCGGTCGGCGCTGCGGACCATCGGGGTGTCGTTCTCGGGGGCACCCGTGTAGGTGAGCTCGACCCGGTCGGCCCGCACCCGCGACTCGCGGGAGCGCTGCCAGGACGCGAAGATCTGCGGCCGTACGAGGCGCGACGGGGACGGTCGGCTCGAGGTGAGGAAGTCGACCCGCTCGGCCGCGAGCTCGGCATCGCGGGTCCTGACGGGTGCGGTGTCGTGTCGTAAGGCTGGCGTCATTGCCACTCCCTGCGTCGCCGTTCGGGAACCGTGGGGAACGTCCGGTCGCCGAGGGTCCGTCGACGGTCAGTCGTGGCGTGGCGTGCGACCCGGTGGCAGCCGGTGTACCGGAATGTATCGCGCTTGCGACGTCCCGAACCGTCTCAGAGTGAGACGGAAGCGATGAACATGCCGCTCTAGAACTGGCACACCACTCCACCGACGGCGCCATGAAGGGGATCAGATGACCTCGAGCGGAACGTCGGGCACCGAGACCTTCAACCCGTGGAGTGTCGTGAACCTGGTCTTCGAGCACCTCGCCGACGCCGGCCTGCACCCGGTCCTCGGCGAGACCGGTGATCCCGCCGTGCCGGCACGGGCCCTGCTCGCGTGCCTCGGTATCACGCCCTCGGCCGACGGCAACCAGCGCATCAAGGACGACGTCCGCAGTCAGCTCGACGAGCTGCGCGCGGTCGTCATGGACCAGCAGGGGGGCGCCGTCTCGTAGTGAGACCGCGACCACACCGTCCGCCGGTTGTCATGGGATCACCACACCGGTCGAGCCGGACGCAGATCCGAGACAGGGAGCACCGATGAGTCGTCAGAGCGTTGCCAAGGCGCACGAGAAGATCCAGGAACTCGCGTGGGATCCGCTGTACCACACGCCCGTGAGCCAGTACGGCACCGACTACACCTTCGCCAAGGCGAAGAAGAAGGACCCGCTCAAGCAGGTCCTGCGTTCCTACTTCCCCATGCAGGAGGAGAAGGACCACCGCGTGTACGGCGCCTCCGACGGCGCGATCCGCGGCAACATGTTCCGCCAGGTGCAGGAGCGGTGGCTGGAGTGGCAGAAGCTGTTCCTGTCCATCATCCCCCTGCCGGAGATCTCCGCAGCCCGCGCGATGCCGCTGCTGTTCAACAACGTTCCGAACCCGGAACTGCACAACGGCCAGGCGATCCAGATGATCGACGAGGTGCGGCACTCGACGATCCAGCAGAACCTCAAGCGCCTGTACATGAACAACTACATCGACCCGGCCGGCTTCAACAGCAGCCTCCGCAACTTCCAGAACGACTACTGCGGAACGATCGGCCGGCAGTTCGCCGAGGGCTTCATCACCGGCGACGCCATCACCGCGGCGTCGATCTACCTCACCATCGTGGCGGAGACGGCCTTCACGAACACGCTGTTCGTGGCGATGCCGGCCGAGGCGGCCGCGAACGGCGACTACCTGCTGCCGACGGTGTTCCACTCGGTGCAGTCCGACGAGTCGCGCCACATCAGCAACGGCTACGCGACGTTGCTCATGGCGCTCTCGGACGAGGGCAACCACCAGCTGCTCGAGCGCGACCTGCGCTACGCGTGGTGGAACAACCACCGCGTCGTCGACGCGGCCATCGGCACCTTCATCGAGTACGGCACGAAGGACCGCCGCAAGGACCGCGAGAGCTACGCGGAGATGTGGCGCCGCTGGATCTACGACGACTACTACCGCAGCTACCTCGTTCCGCTCGAGAAGTACGGCCTGACGATCCCGCACGACCTCATCGAGGAGTCCTGGAACCAGATCTGGAACAAGGGCTACGTCCACGAGGTCGCGCAGTTCTTCGCCACCGGGTGGCTCGCCAACTACTGGCGCATCGACCCGATGACCGACGAGGACTTCGAGTGGTTCGAGTACAAGTACCCGGGCTGGTACGACAAGTACGGCGCCTGGTGGGAGAACTACTCGCGCCTCTCGGTCGCGAACGGGCACAACCCGATCGCGCTCGAGGACGTCGACTACGTCTACCCCGCCCGCTGCTGGACCTGCATGGTGCCGTGCCTCGTCCGTGAGGACATGGTCATGGCCGAGGTCGACGGGCAGACGCGCACGTACTGCCACGAGGCGTGCAAGTGGACCGACACGGTCGCGTTCCGTCCCACGTACCAGGGTCGCGAGACCCCGAACATGGGCCGGCTCATCGGCAAGCGCGAGTGGGAGACGCTGTACCACGGCTGGAACTGGGCCGACGTCGTCTCCGACATGGGCTACGTGCGTGACGACGGCAAGACGCTCGTCGCGCAGCCGCACCTGAACCTCGACCCCAAGAAGATGTGGACGCTGGACCACCTGCGTCGCTGCCCGCCGCTGTTGAGCCCGAACGTGCTGCTCAACGAGATGTCGCCGGAGGAGCAGTTGGCCTACCACACCGACTACATCAAGCAGGGGCCGGCAGGACGCCCGGCACCGGCGGCCGTCTGACCGCCCGGACCAGCACGACGCACTGACAGGGGCAGGGGAGGCGCGCGCGGCCCGCGACGGCCGGCGCCGCCTCCCCGAGCCCTCATCCCCCGTACCCGTTCACGACCGGCCCGATGGGACCCCATGACCGACAAGCACACCGTCCGGTTCGAACCGGTCGGCATCGAGATCGAGGTCCCCGAGGAGTCGACGATCCTCGACGCCTCGTTCGACCAGGGCCTCATGCTCATGCACGGGTGCAAGGAAGGCCAGTGCGCGGCGTGCAAATCCTTCGTGCTGGACGGCGAGGACATCGAGCTCGACAAGTACTCGACGTTCGCGCTGCCCGACTTCGAACGCGAGGAGGGCTTCACGCTCCTGTGCCGCGCCCACGTGTACGAGGACGTCACGATCGAACTCCTCAACTTCGACGAGGAGATGATCCACTCCGGCCACCCGATCCAGACGGCCCGGGCCGAGGTGGTGTCGAACGAGGCGGTCACGCACGACATGCGGCACCTGGTCGTCAAGCTCGTCGAACCGCAGGAGGTGTCGTTCCACCCGGGTCAGTACGTCGACCTCACGGTGGTCGGCGCCGACGTCACGAGGTCGTTCTCGATGGCGAACACCTCCAGCCGTGAGAGCGGCCGGCTCGAGTTCGTCATCAAGATGTACCCCGGCGGGCACTTCTCCGGCCTGCTCGACTCCGGGCTGACACCCGGCACCGAGCTGTCGGTCAAGGGTCCCTACGGCGTGTTCAGCCTGCGCGACGGCCGCGACTGCGACCTGGTCTTCGTGGGCGGGGGAGCCGGCATGGCCCCGATCCTGTCGGTGTTGCGAGCGCTGTCCGAACGGGGGAGCACCCGCAAGGCGACGTTCTACTACGGCGCGCGCGGTCGTCGTGACCTGTGCTTCGAGAAGGACCTGCTCGCCCTCGAGGAGGCGTGGCCGAACTTCCGCTACGTCCCGGCGTTGTCCGAGCCGAGCGGCGACGACGCGTGGGAGGGCGAGACCGGTCTGATCACCGACGTCGTCCGCCGCCACGAGACCGACCTCGCCGAGGTCGACTCGTACGTCTGCGGACCGCCGCCGATGGTCGAGGCCGCGATCGACCTGCTCACCGAACTCGGCGCCGCGAACTCCCGCATCTACTACGACAAGTTCACGACCACCGGCTCCGCCTGACCATCCGCTCCACCTCGAGAAGCCTGCCCACCGAGAAGTGAGGACTCCATGACCACGACGTCCGACGCCGCCAGCGACGCGCCCGCCGCCAACGACCGCAGTGCCCCGAAGATGCAGTTCACCGACGCGGAGGCGGGAGCGAAGGTCTTCCCGAGCTCGACCGCCCGCGAGTACAACTACTTCACCCCGGCGAAGCGCAAGCAGTCGCGGTACGAGGACGTCACCGTCGAGGTGCAGCCGGACCCGCGCCACTACCTCGCGCAGGGGTGGATCTACGGCTTCGCCGACGGCAAGGGTGGATACCCGCTGGAGTGGACGGCCCTGAAGGCCTGGGGCTCGGATCGCCCGGTCCCGGAACGGTTCCCGGGTTCCGGCGGCAAGGGCTACGACTGGCCGGCGCACGGCTGGCACCTGTTCCGCGACCCCAACGAGGAGTGGGAGCTGACGTTCTACCGCTACAACTCCAACGTGGTCCGCCAGATCACCGCGAACGTCGACGCCGCCCGCGAGACCAAGGCGTTCGAGCAGTGGAACCCGAACTGGGTCACCTTCGTGGAGCAGCACGTCGGCGCGTGGATGCACGTCGAGCACGGCCTCGGGCTCTACCTGTTCGCCAACGCGAACCGCCGGGCGCCCACGAACATGCACAACAACGCGATCTCGGTGAACAGCATGCACCGGATCCGGTTCGCGCAGGACCTCGCGCTCTACAACCTCACGTTGAGCGAGGAGATCGAGGACTTCGACGGCTCCGCCCACGTCGCGACGTGGAACGAGGACCCGGCGTGGCAGGGCGTGCGCCGCGTGACCGAGCAGATGACCACGATCGACGACTGGGCCGAGGCCGTCTTCGTCGCGAACATCGTGTTCGAGCCGTTGGTCGGGGAGCTGTTCCGCAGCAACCTCGTGCAGCAGGCCGCGCCCGGCAACGGCGACTACGTGACCCCGACCGTGGTCGGCGCCGGCGAGTACGACTACGCCCAGCGCGACCTGCGGTACTCGAAGGTCATGTTCGAGCTGCTCACCACGGACAAGGAGTTCGCCGAGCACAACGTCGACCTCATGGGCCGCTGGCTGTCCGAGTGGGTGCCGCGTTGCCTGCAGGCCGCCCGTGACCTGCAGCCGTTGTGGTCGCAGCCGGACTTCAAGCCGCCGCGCTTCGAGGACTCGCTGGACCGCGCCAAGAACCGTTTCCGCGGCATCCTCGCCGAACTGTCGTTGCCCGAGCCGAAGGAGTTGGCCCTGTGACCACCACGTTCACCACGTCCGAGAGCCCGTTCAAGTCCGACAACACCTCGTCGAACAAGTGCGGCGTCACCCTCATGAACAACCAGGTCGGCGCGGTCGTGGCCAAGGTGATGGGGGCGCTGCCGAACGTCGACATCACGTACCTGCCGTCGATGATCCGGGTCGACGCCACCGGCCGGATGGACTTCGACTACGACGCAATCTCCGAGGCCCTCGGCGAGGAGCCGGGCTTCTACGACTCGGCGGAGTTCGAGGAGAACATGTCCACCCACTACGGGAAGATGGTCCACGAGGACGACCGGACGATCATGTTCGCGAACCCCGAGGACGCCGCGGCCTACACCGGCGACGAACTGCCGACCATCCGCTGACCTGCGCTCAGCGCACCTCGGCCACGTCCACTCGAAGGAGACGCCTACATGTACGAGAAAGACGGACAGAAGTACTTCATCGTCGACAGTCACATGCACTTCTGGGACGCCGGCCCCAAGAACTGGGTCGAGGGTCAGGAGCAGTTCGCCAAGGGTTGGATCGAGTGCTTCCACGCCTACCAGAGCCTCGGGCCGACCGAGACGCACTGGTCGATCGAGCACTTCGAGACCTACTCCGAGGCCGACCTCATGAAGGACGTCTTCGAGGACGGCTACGTGGACGTCGCGATCTTCCAGCCGACGTACCTGCGGGAGTGGTACAAGAACGGCTTCAACACGACCGAGAAGAACGGCGCGCTCGCCGAGGCCCACCCCGGCAAGTTCATCGTCAACAGCCGTTTCGACCCGCGTGACGGCGACGCCGGCATGAAGGAGTTCCGGGACAGCGTCGCGAAGTGGCAGCCGAAGGGCATCAAGCTCTACACGGCGGAGTGGAACAACGGCTCCCGCGGCTACAAGCTCTCCGACCCGGACTGCTACCGGTTCCTCGAGGAGGCCCAGAAGCTCGGGATCAAGAACGTCCACGTCCACAAGGGTCCGACGATCTGGCCGCTGGACAAGGACGCGTTCGACGTCTCCGACGTCGACCACGCGGCCACGGACTTCCCGGACCTCAACTTCATCGTCGAGCACGTGGGTCTGCCGCGCATCGAGGACTTCTGCTTCATGGCGACGCAGGAGCCCAACGTGTACGCGGGTCTCTCCGTCGTCATCGGTGGTCTCATGCACTCGCGGCCCAAGTTCTTCGCGAAGGTCATGGGCGAGCTGCTGTTCTGGGTCGGCGAGGACAAGATGACCTTCGGCAGCGACTACGGCATCTGGGAGCCGAAGTGGCAGATCGAGGGCTTCGTCGACTGGGACTACCCGAGTGACGAGTTCTCCGACTACCCGCGCGTGAACACCGCGACCAAGCAGAAGATCCTCGGTCTCAACGCGGCGAAGCTCTACGACATCGAGGTGCCGGCCGGTCTCGGCCTGGCGGCGGACGCCGGCACGCCCGCGGCGGCCGACGACGCCAAGCTCGTGGAAGAGGGAGCCTCGGTGTGACCATCCAGGCGCAGGTGCTCGCCGCACTCGACACGGTCCGTGACCCGGAGCTCGACGAACCCGTCACGACCCTGGGTTTCGTCGCGTCGGCCACCGTCACGTGCAGTGGAGTCGCGGCGGTGCACCTGCGCCTGCCCACGTACTTCTGCGCGCCGAACTTCGCGTTCCTCATGGTCGCCGACGCGTACGACGCGGTGAGCGGGGTCCCGGGGGTGTCGCACACCGAGATCGTGCTCGACGACCACTTCGCCTCCGACGTGATCAACGCCGGCGTGGCGGCCCGGGCGGGGTTCGTCGCGTCGTTCGACGGTGAGGCGGCGGACGAACTCGACGAGCTGCGCGGGGACTTCCTCCGCAAGGCGGTCCTCGCCGGGACCGACCGGGTGTGCGCACCACTACGCCGTGCCGGGTCGTCGGACGACGACCTCGCGGCGATGACGCTCGGTGAGGCGCCGCCGTCGGTGGAGCGTGACCGGCTCCGCGCCCGCCGGGCCGAGCTGGGACTGCCGGCCGGCGACGACGCCCCCCTGCTGGTCGATCCCCGCACGGGGGAGGCGGTCCGCGTGGACGCGCTGCCGCTGCACCTGCGGCGGGCGCGGCTCACGCGGGTGAGCGTCGAGGCCAACGGCGAGGTCTGCCGCGGGATGCTCGTCGGCCGCTACGGAAACGAGACCACCCGACCGATCGCCGAGACGGTCGGACGACGACAGGAAGTGGGAGCTCGATGAGAGCGGTCCGACTGCACGGCTACCACACCAAGCCCGTCGTCGAGGAGGTCGCCGAGCCGACGATCACCGGCCCGTTCGACGTCATCGTCAAGATCGGCGGCGCCGGGGTGTGCCGCACCGACCTGCACATCATCGAGGGTCAGTGGGCCGAGGCGATGGACCCGCCGCTGCCGTACACGATCGGCCACGAGAACGCGGGCTGGGTGCACGAGATCGGTTCGGCCGTCAGCAACGTCGCGGTCGGCGACACCGTGATCCTGCACCCGACGCCCACGTGCGGCCTGTGCCGGGCGTGCCGCGCGGGGCAGGACATGCACTGCAGCAACTCGTCGTTCCCCGGTCTCTCCGGCGACGGCGGCATGGCCGAGTACCTGCTCACCTCGGCCCGCGCGTGTGTGAAGCTCGACGCCGCCACCCGCCCCGAGGACGTCGCCGCCCTCGCCGACGCCGGCATCACGGCCTACCACGCGGTGCGCAAGGCGCTCCCGCTGCTGTACCCGGGCACCACCGCCGTGGTCATCGGCGCGGGCGGTCTCGGGCACATCGGCATCCAGTGTCTCGCCGCGCTGTCCGCCACCACGATCGTGGTGGTCGACCGCAACCGGGACGCGTTGGCGCTGGCGAAGGAACTGGGCGCGCACCACACCGTGCTCGCCGACGGCGGACAGATCGCCGCCGTGCAGGACCTCACCGACGGGCAGGGCGCCGAGGTCGTGCTCGACTTCGTCGCGGAACAGGGCGCCGAGGCCGACGCCTTCGCCATGACCCGCCCGGGTGGGTCGAACTTCGTCATCGGGTACGGCGGGGTGCTCACCGTCCCGACGCTCGACATCATCTCCACCGAGCGCAACATCGTCGGCAACATCGTCGGTACCTACAACGAACTGGCCGAGTTGATGGCGCTCGCGCAGGCCGGCCGGGTCACGCTCCACACCAGGACCTACGCCCTCGACGACGCCCAGCAGGCGCTCGCCGACCTCGACGCGGGCCTGGTCCGCGGCCGGGCGATCCTCGTGCCCTGATCTCCACACACCTCCTCCCGAACGTTGCACGCTGCACGACCGCACCGCCGTCCGACCCGTCACCGTCGACCGTCACACCCAGGAGGACCACATGGCCAAGGAGCTCCGCTTCGGCGAGGACGCCCGCAGCAAGCTGCTGTCAGGCGTCGACCAGTTGGCCGAGGCGGTGAAGTCGACGCTCGGGCCCAAGGGCCGCAACGTCATCATCGAGAAGATCACCGGTTCGCCCGTCGTGACCAACGACGGCGTGACGATCGCCCGCGAGATCCACCTGGCCGACCAGTTCGAGAACATGGGCGCCCAGCTGGTGAAGGAAGCCGCGATCAAGACCAACGACATCGTCGGCGACGGCACCACGACCGCGACGGTCATCGCCCAGGCCATCGTCCGCGAGGGCATGAAGGCCATCGGTGACGGCGGCAACCCGGTGCTGGTCAAGCGGGGCGTCGACCTCGCGGTCGGGGCGCTGGTCCGGCGGCTGCAGGAGGTCGCGCACCCGATCGTCACCGAGGCCGACTACGCCCGGGTCGCAGCGATCTCCGCGAACGACGACGACATGGTCGGCAGCGTGCTGGCCAAGGCGCTGTTCACCGTCGGCAAGAGCGGCATCGTCACGGTCGAGGAGTCCTCGCTGCACGGCATGAGCGTCGAGTTCGTCGAGGGATTCGAGTACGACAACGGCTACATCTCGCCGTACATGGTGACCAACCCGGCTGCGCTCGAGGCCGTCCTCGACGACCCATACATCCTGCTGTGCAGCGAGAAGATCACCAAGGTCCAGGAGCTCATGCCGGTCCTCGACAAGGTGATGCGCGACCCCCGGCCGCTGGTGATCATCGCCGAGAACATCGAGGGTTCAGCGCTGTCGATGCTGGTGAACAACCACGTCAACGGGGTCTTCCAGTGCGTGGCCACCCGCGCGCCCGGGTTCGGTGACCGGCGGCTGCGCAAGCTCGAGGACATCGCCACCATCACCGGTGGCGCCGTCTACAGCAAGCACGGCGGGTTCAGCCTCGAGTCGATGACCGTCGGCCACCTCGGCCGCGCCCGGCAGGTCGTCGTGTCCGCCGACCGCACCGCGATCATCGGCGGGGCCGGCTCGCAGGAGGCGGTGGACTTCCGCCTCGGGCAGTTGCACGCCGAGCGCAACCGGGCCCAGTTCGGCATCGACGAGGACGTCCTCACCGAGCGCATCGGCGCCCTGTCCGGCAAGGTCGCGGTCATCCGGGTCGGCGCCCCCACCAACGCGGAGCTGGCGGAACTCCAGCACCGCGTCGAGGACGCGCTGTCGGCGACCCGGGCCGCGATGGCCGAGGGCATCGTCGCGGGCGGCGGTTCGGCACTGTTGCACGCTGCACCGGCACTTGACGACATCACGGTCGACGCCGACTACGCCATCGGCGTCGACATCGTCCGGAGGGCGCTCTCCGAGCCGACCTTCCTCATCGCCTCCAACGCCGGCTACTCCGGCCAGGAGGTGGTGGCCGAGGTGTCGACCATGGACGACGACGGCGGGTTCGACGCCCTGCGCGGTCGCTACGGGAACATGATCGAGTTCGGCATCATCGACCCGCTGCGGGTCTGCCGGTCCGCGCTGCAGAACGGTGCCTCGGTGGCCGGGTTGCTGCTCACCACCAACACCCTCATCGCCGAGGAGCAGACGCCGTGGGGCGGCAGCCGGGCGCTGATGACCGAGTTCGGCCCGCTCGACGGCGGTCTGAACCAGCCCTCGCCCGACGCCAGCACCCCGCAGTCGCTGGGCCTCGGTCCGTCCATCGGCTGAGCCGACCGGCCTGATGTTCCGCTCGGCACCGCTCCCGCCCGTACCGCCCGAGCAGGCGGCCATCGGGATCAGCGAGACGGCGATGCTGCGGTCGCGCGGTCGCGTCCGTGGTGTCGTCGCCCTGCTGGGGCCGGCGTTCGTCGCGGCCGTCGCCTACATCGACCCCGGGAACTTCGCCACCAACATCACGGCGGGGGCGACACTCGGGTACTCGCTGGTCTGGGTGGTGGTGCTGGCCAACGCCGTCGCCGTGCTCGTGCAGTACCAGTCGGCGAAGCTCGGCGTGGTCACCGGCCACGACCTGCCGGAATTGTGCCGCAAGCACTACCCGAAGGCGGTCTCCCGCGGGCTGTGGGTGCAGGCCGAGATCGTTGCCATGGCCACCGATCTCGCCGAGTTCGTCGGAGCGGCCCTCGGTCTGAACCTGCTGTTCGGGGTGCCGCTGCTGCCGGCGGGGCTGATCACCGGGGTGGTGGCGTTCGTCGTGCTGGCGCTCGACCGGCGTGGCCACCGGCGCTTCGAGATCGCCATCACCGCGTTGCTCGGCCTGGTGCTGCTCGGGTTCGCGTACGACCTGGTCATGGTCGGCGCGGATCCCGTGGGTATCGCGGCCGGGCTGCGCCCCCAGTTCGCGGACTCGAGCGCGGTCCTGCTGGCCGCGGGGATCGTCGGCGCGACCGTGATGCCGCACGTGGTCTACCTGCACTCGGCGCTGACCAAGGACCGGGTCCGCACCCGCGACGACTCCGAACGTCGGGAACTGTTGCGGTTCCAGCGGTTGGACGTGGTGCTCGCCCTCGGGGTGGCCGGCACGATCAACCTCACGATGATGGTCGTCGCCGTCTCGCTGTTCTCGCACGGCAACCCGGTGGGCGACGACCCGATCGTCTCGGCGCACGCGGAACTCGGCCGGATCGCCGGTGGTCTCGCGGCGCTCGCGTTCGCGGTGGCGTTGCTCGCGTCGGGCCTGTCGTCGTCGAGCGTGGGCACCTACGCGGGCCAGGTCGTCATGCAGGGCTTCATCCGGCGGCGGGTGCCGTTGGCGGTGCGGCGCGGCGTGACGATGCTCCCGGCGCTGATCGTGCTCGCCTCCGGGGTGTCCACCACCGACGCCCTGGTGTTCTCGCAGGTCCTGCTCTCGATCGGTATCCCGTTCTCGCTCGTACCACTGCTCCTGCTCGCCCGCCGCAAGGACGTCATGGGGGCGCTCGCGAACCGGCGTCCGACCACGTTCGCGATGGCGCTGTCCGCCGTCGTCATCACGGCCCTCAACGTCGTGCTGTTGCGGGAACTGCTGTTCACCTGAGCCTTCTGTTGCCCGACGAGAGGAACCGCACCATGACCGACGCCGCCAGCCCCGCCCTCGAGACCGTCCGCAAGCTGGACTCGCCGGCGGCCAAGGAGATCGCCGCGTACAGCGAGGTCTTCGACGACCTGCAGACCGTGCTCCGCTCCTGCGAGTGGCTCGTCACCGCGCTCGACGTGCTGCCCGACGACGCGCCTGCCGACCACGACCTGCTGGTCGACGCGGTGTGGTCGACCGCGCTGCTCTCCTACGGTCGGTGCTTCGCGATCCGGCAGTTCGCCACCCTCACCGAGGCGGACCTGAAGACCACCCAGCCCGAGGGCGACGTCGAGTCCTGGCACCAGATCCTGCTCGCGCTGCGCGACCACTACGCGCACCTGTCGATCAACCCCCGCGAGACGTTCTCGGTCGGCGTCGCGCAGGGGGAGGACGGCACCGCGGACGGCGTCGCGCTCTCGTCCGCGCACCGCCCGGCCGTGGACCTGCTGACCGTCCGTCAGACCGGTGCGATCGCCTACGGACTGTCGGCGCTGGTGGACGAGCGGATCGGCGAGAAGGAGAAGGCGTTGCTCGAGGAGGTCCGCCTGCGCACCCGCGAGGAGCTCGACACGCTCGAGACCCTGGAACTCGTCCAGGTGTGACCGTCAGGCGTCGCGACCGGGCCGCGGCGTGGTGAGCACGTCGGTGGCCCGGTGGGCGGCGTCGACTCCGGGCAGCAGCGCGGCGCGTCCGCGGCTGTTGCGGGTCCGGAGCTCCAGGATCGCCTGGTAGGCGGAGGAGCGGTACCACTGCGCGGCGCCGTCGCGGTCCGGGAAGCCGATGACGACGACGTCGCCGAACGGCTCGCCCTCGACCTGCTCGGCCGGCCCGCCGTGGACGAGGAACCGTCCGCCGTACGGCTGCAGGGTCGCGTCGATCCGCTCCAGGTACCGGACGATGTCGTCCCCGACCTCGACGTCGTGCAGCGACGCCATGGCATAGCTGCCCCAGAACCCGTCACGGGCTGTCGTGTCCGTCATGCCGTCCAGGGTGGGGCGCGGTGCGGCGGTGGGTCGATGACCTCGCAGGTCATGACCTCGCGGCGGTGCCGGGGTTCAGCGGTGGTAGCCGTTGACCCCGGTGGGCGTGCCCGCCGGTTCGTGCGACTTGCCGGCCACGACCTCGCGCACCTTGCCGACCAGTTCGTCGACCTGCGCCTGGACCACCCCGGCCGTCGACTGCACGGTCTGGCTGCTGCGCAGCTTGCTGGCGGCCGAGACGATCTGCTCGTAGCGCTCGCGTCCGGCACGCGCACCGAGGGTGTAACCGACAGCCGCACCGACGAGGAAGGAGAGCTTCATCCTCGCAACCTACCCAGCCGGTGGACAGCCGGACCGTCGGGATGAGGGTCGTCCGTCCGATCGGCGCTCGTGCGGTCAGCTGGTCGCGGCCGTCGTGGTGGTGGCGACGGTCGAGGCGACGATCGCGCCCATCATCGCCGCCTGGGCCGCGCGGACGGATTCACCCATCGCCTGCGAGATCGCGTCGGTGGACTCGGCGAGCTTCGCCAGCTGCTGGGCCCGCGCCCGGGCCTGCTTGCGGTCGGGCTTGCCGACGAGGCGGTCGACCATCCCGTACTGGTCCAGTAGTCCCGCGAGCAGCAGCACCCGCCCGGACGGCTCGGTCTCGCCCAGCAGCGTCTCCCGCAGCTCCGCCCGCAGCTCGGCCTCCGGCTGCGGGTCGCGCTCCGGCCAGCGGGTGGTGGAGAACAGGCCGAGGACCTTGCCGTGCTCCTCACCCAGCACGCCGCGCTCGACGAGCGACTCGCCGATCGTGCGCTCGAACGGCTTCAGCGCCCGCGGCAGCGCCGCCAGCCAGTGCAACACCTTCTTCTCCTTGGCCTGCGTGCGGACCGCACCCGCCGCGCGTTCGAGCAGTGGGGACGCGGAGGTCGCGCCGGTGGCCCGGACCCGGCCGTCGTCGACGACCACGAGGGTCTGTTCGGCCAGGTCGAGCAGCAACGCTCCGGCGAGCGCGCCCTGCAGGCCCACGCTCGCGGTGTTCCTGCCCGACTCGTCGTCGTGGCCGAGCAGGAAGACGTCTTCGACCAGGAGGAGCCGCGTCATGGCATCCGGTGTACCCAGGGTGCTCCTCTCCGATCGCGGCTGCGTCCGATGCACGACCTGGCCTGGTGGAGTTGCGGACGGCGGGGCTCCACCCACGCCGCGTTCACGGCCTATCACAGAGCCGATTCGAGAAACGTCCGGAAGAGCTTGAGGTTTCCCGTCGGGCACGGTCTGGACCGGGCGGTGGTCGTGACCCACCGCACCTCGGTGACCGGCAGGCGTTGAGCCGGCCCGCGGCGGAGGCGAACCGGCTCGATCCGGAAGGCGCCTGCGCCCGGATCGCCGCAGCCGAGCGTGAACGGCACCTCTCGACCCGCCCGGAGCCGGGATCCAGGGTCAGACCCGCATCGACGACGGCCGCCGCTGGTGCGAACGCTGCAACGACACCGGCCCACCCCACCGCAACGTCTACCCGATCGACCTCATCCGGCCCCCCGGCGCGGCCACTGCGGCTTATTGCGATCGTTGCTTTGAGCAACCATCGACGGGTCGGTATGGGTCGCGGTGATCGTGGCCAGGTTCAGCACACCGCACGCGTTCGAGATGCGCAAAGCTGATGATCGTGGTGAAGTCTGCGTGAGTAATTCCCTCACGGAAAGGGACTCGGCGTGGACGTCGCTGCCCCCGAAGTCGACCTCGCGAGCCTGGCTCACACTGTCTTGTCCGCCGTCGCACACGGTGTGTGGCAAGCCGTCACGACCTCCCCGCTCCTGGGCGTCCTCGCCGCCGCCGTCGTGATCGCCGGGGTCGCACGCGCGGTGCGGCGCGCGATGTACAGCAGCTGGGACCGTGATGACGTACGACTGTTCAGTCGCGCCGACAAGAGGGCCATCCTCGCCCGGGCCGGCGGTCGATGCGAGCATCACTTCGTCTTCTTCGGGCGGTGCAAGACCACCACCGAGCTCCAGGCCGACCACATCCACCCGTGGTCGCGGGGCGGGCACACCGTCCTGGCGAACGGTCAGGCCCTCTGTGAGCGGCACAACCAGGAGAAGCACGCTGCGGTGCCGTTCAACCGACAGCTGCGCAAGATCGAACGCCGTCGTCTCGAGTACTTCCCTCCCGGTGAGATCGCGACGGTGCGGCGGCGGGCGGCACTCGAGAGATCGGCACCCGAGCGCGTCGCATGAGGAGGTGACGGCGGGCAGTCCCGCCGCGGCGAACGCACATCAGTCCGCCATGTTGCGTTCCCCGAGGCCAGCCGCCTCCGCCGCGGCCACTACGGCGTGGCGCGATCGTTTCCAACCGCAACGATGGGCACTACGACAGCAACGGTCCACGGCGTCGAGGTCCCGATGCGCCCGCCACGCACGGGTCAGTCGGGCGTGGTCCCGCGGTCCGTCTGGCGGGCCGCGACCCGGAGCCGCTCGACAGCGGCGGCGAGAGGCGGGAGGTCGTGCTGCACCGTCGCGGCCACGATCGCGTGCGACGTGTCGAAGTACCGATGCGCGAGGTGGTCGCGCATGCGCGCGATCTGGGTCCACGGGACCGACGGCTCCAGCGCGGTGAGGCCGTGCGGTAGCGCCTTCACCGCTTCGCCGATCTCGACGAGCCGGATCCGCACCGCGTCGAAGACGAGGCCGTCGGTCAGGTCCCCGCGTTGCCGGTGGGCGGCGATCGCCGCGATCGCCGACTGGATGTCGACGAGGCGTTGTTCGTCGCGGGAGGTCACAACGCGACCGACTCCCGCTCGACCTGCGCTCTCACATCCGGCTTGAGGCCCGAGGCGGGTACGAGGTCCACCGGACATCCCACGATCGCCTCGAGATCGTCGCGGGCGAGGCCGAGGCCGACCAGACCCATGTCAGCCGGCAGGACCGCGAGGAGGTCGAGGTCGCTCCCGGCCGAGTCGGTGCCGCGGGCGACACTGCCGAACACCCGCAGGTCGGTGACGCCGTGTCGCGCGGCAGTCTCGATGAGCCGTCGGCGTTCGCGTCGCACCCGCTGCCCGACCGGACCGGTCAGGCGGTCGAGGCGCGCGGGGACCGGTTTGAGTTCCAGGTGCAGCTCGATCCCGGTCGCTTCGATCAGCGACGTGAGGGTGGGCAGCGACGGCTGGCGGTGTCCGGACTCGTACGCGCTGATCACGCTCTGCGTCACGCCCGCGCGCTCGGCGAGCTGGGTCTGCGTCATCCCTGCGCGTCGACGCGCATCGCGCAACAGCGTGGTCGCGTCCACCTCGTCAACATAGCGGATCGTCGATACCGGTGGGATCGCCAACGGCTGCAGCCCGGAAAGCACGAAAGGCCCCGCGAGGCGGGGCCTTTCAGCTCCCCCGTCTGGACTCGAACCAGAAACCGTTCGATTAACAGTCGAATGCTCTGCCAATTGAGCTACGGGGGACCGTGCTCGGCCGGCCGACGGTCACCCGTCGAACGGCCCCGCAGAGCCTACCGGACGGTCTCCGGGAGTTCGCCCGGCAGGCTCGCGGGCGACGAACAGCGCGCCGGCGAGGAGGAACAGGCCCGCCGCCACCCACGCGGCGCGGCCGCCGACGGCCTCGGTGAGCAGCGCGCCACCCACCACGCCGACGACGAAGGCCGCGATCCCGGAGATCAGCCGCAACGCCGCGCGGACGTCGCGCCCGGACCGGGAACGGAGCGCCTGCAGCGCGGCGCGGACCGCGTGCAGCGAGTTGCTCGTCATGACGACGGTCGTGAACCTGGCCGGGCCGATCCGGTCGAACGCGGCGATCTGCAGACCGGCGGCGAACGAGATCGCGCCCGCCACCACCGCGTCGGGGAACGCGTCCGGCAGGAAGCCCGCGACGCCGAGGACGACGACCTCGACACCGAGCGTCGCGACCTGGGGCACGCGCGACCGGCCGGACCGTTCCAGCAGCCACACCACCGCGACGCCGACCACGAACAGCCCGAACGACGTGAGCGGCCGCCAGGACGCGACGACCGAGTCGTCCACGAGCCCGATGCCGGCCAGCACCAGGTTGCCGGTCATCGCCTCGGCGAACACGTGCCCGTGCGCGAGGAAGGTGTGGGCGTCGACGAAGCCGGTCGCGACGAGCAGCACGAGACCCGCGGGCAGGGGCAGGGCCGCGTCGCGCGACGTCGGTGCCTCGGTGTCCATGACACCGAGAGTCTGGCGTGCCCGCCAGCGGATCAGGACGCCGACCGCACGCGAGCCTTCAGCCCGATGCCGCCCACCACTGCGCCCGGGACACGGCGTACTCGACCTCGCCCTGCTCGGAACCCGGCAACGGCTGTTCGTACCCGCCGTCGAACGTCCGGACGTACCGCATCCCGACGGCGGTCATCACCGCTCGGGACCCGACGTTCACGGCCATCGTCTCGGCGAACACGCGCTCCAGTCCGACCGTCTCGAAGCCGTGCCGCAGCAGTTCCCGTGCGCCCTCGGAGGCCAGGCCCTGCCGCCACGATCGGCGTGGTAACCGGTATCCCAGCTCGGCGACGCCGGTCACCACCGCCCCGGCGGGGTCGACGGCGGGCGACAGGATCCACCAGCCGACGAACTCGTCGTCGACGAAGCCGGCCCAGTAGCCGAGGCCGTCGACGAGGCGCCCCTCCGCCAGCCGGGCGGCGTGCCGGGCGGTCACCTCGGCCCGGGTCATCGCTCGACCGGTGAGGAACCGCATCACGTCGGGATCAGCGTCGAGTTCCACCTCGTGCTCGAGATGCCCGTCCGCGAGCGGCACGAGCGAGAGGCGCGCGGTCAGCAGCGTCGGCTGGGGCACACGGCGATTCTGCTGGTCCCGGCCCGGCGCCACGGTACGACGTCCGATTCGTTCCGGGCGAACCTGGATCAGAACCCGTCTTGACGTGATCCTGATGCAACCCTGCCCGGAGGGGAACACGTTGTCACCATGGGCGATTTGGTCGTAGCGGAAGAGGCTTCCCGTGTTGCACGATCCCGCGCATGAATCACCTCGCGCGCTCCGCGCCCCGTTCTCCCCGCCAGCATCGAGCGCCCCGGGTGCTCCTCGCCGCCGCAGCGGTCGCCGCCGCGGCCACGTCGTTCCTCGCGGGCATCGCCCCGGCGAACGCCTCGCCCGTCTCGCTGCCGTCCTACGTCAAGGCCGTGCACACCTGCACCGCGGCCAAGCCCGGCCAGGCGTCCTGTGACGCCGTGAAGCTGGTGCCGAGCACCAAGGGCGCCCCCGGCGCCCGCCCGGCCTCGACGCGGGGGACCGCGACGGTGCCCGCCGCGCTGACCGGCCCGGCCGGTGGTTACACGCCCGCCGCGCTGGCGAAGGCCTACGGCGTCACGCCCTCGACGGCCACCACGCTCACGGTCGGCATCGTCGACGCGCAGAGCGACCCCAACGTCCGCGCCGACCTGTCGAAGTTCGACGCCAAGTACGGCCTGCCGGCCGAGACCACCACCTCGCTCAAGGTGGTCAACCAGCGCGGTGCCGCGAGCCCGCTCCCGACGGCCGACGCCGGCTGGGCCGGCGAGATCAGCCTCGACGTCGACGCGGTGCGCGGCCTGTGCAACAAGTGCAAGATCGTCCTGGTCGAGACCGACTCCCCGAGCTTCACCGACCTCGCCGCCGGCGTGAACGAGGCCGTCGCGCTGGGCGCGAAGATCGTGACGAACTCCTACGGCGGCGCCGAGTCCGGCGCGGTGCCCACCACGATCTCGTCGGCCTACAAGCACTCGGGTGTCGTCATCACCGCCTCGACCGGCGACGACGGCTACTTCGACTGGGACAACGTCAACACCGGCGGCAGCTCGTCCGAGGCGCCCGCCATCCCGGCCGCGTTCGGCACGGTCGTCGCGGTCGGCGGGACCACCCTGAACCTCAACGACGACGGCACCCGGGCCAGCGAGTCGGTCTGGAACAGCAACGGTCCGTTCGACGTCTACGGCAACAGCATCTCGGGCCTCGGCGCGAGCGGTGGCGGGTGCAGCACGTTGTTCGCCGCGCCGTCCTGGCAGAAGGCCGTCGCGAACTACGCGGTGACCGGCTGCGGCACGAAGCGCATGGTCGGTGACGTGTCCGCCCTGGCCGACCCGTTCACCGGCTACGACGTCTACGACTCGTACCAGACCTCGACGCCCTGGGCGACGTTCGGTGGGACCTCGCTCGCCTCCCCGCTCACCGCCGCAATCTGGGCGCTCGCCGGCGGCGCGGCCGGTGTGGCGTCGCCCGCGCAGACGCTGTACGCCAACTTCGCGGCCGGCGGCAAGGTCTACGACGTCAAGGTCGGCGGCAACGGCGCCTGCGGCGGTGCCTCGACCACCGCGTGCGCGAGCTTCTTCGGCGGCTCGCCGAACGCGTTCGGGGCGGGGACGTTGGACTGCGCGTGGAAGAAGGACTCGGCGACGCTCGCCTCCACGAACGGCGCGTGCAACGCCAAGGTCGGGTACGACGGCCCCTCGGGCGTCGGCGCACCGATCGGCATCGCCACCTTCAAGAAGGTCTGACCCCAGGGTCGGTGCGGTGACCGGTTGAGACAGCAGCGGTGACCCCCCCCCGCACGCCACCATAAAACCCCC